>JAQGKH010000338.1 GCA_028290225.1 Devosia sp.
TCAGGCAACAAGATTGATCCAGCCACGATCAACTGGGCCAACATCAGCGATACCGAAGTGAATTACATGTATCGCCAGGAGCCAGGCGCCGCCAACTCCATGGGCCACTGCAAGATCAACTTCTACAATCCCTATGACTGCTACCTGCACGATACGCCGACCAAGGCGTTGTTTGGCGAAAACGCCCGCTTCCATTCTTCGGGCTGCGTGCGCGTGGAAAGCGTGCATCAGCTGGTGAACTGGTTGCTGCGCGACAATGGGGACTGGACCCAGGAGCGGGTCAACGCCACCTTCGAGTCGCTTGAACGCCTCGACGTCAAGTGCGAGGGGCAGGTGCCGATCCACACCACCTACATCACCGCATGGGCCAACCGGCAGGGCACCGTCAGCTTCCGCGACGACGTTTATCAGTTCGACGCCCAGGGCAAGATCACCTTCGAGGCTTGATCGCGTCCGAAAGGATGGCGCGAAGGGCTCTGAGCGCCCCAGCACCCAGTGCTCCAAACGCCCTTCCATTGCGGAGGGCGTTCGCGTTTAGGTGTCAAAAAGCTGGGCAAGGGGAGCAAAGCGCAATGGCGGACGGGGAAGTCTTTTTTGAATTCGTGCAGCTTGGCGGGCAAATGCGCGTCGCCGCCATCGACGCGACCACCGGAACCGAGGTGATCGTGATCACGCCCGCCGCAGCCACCCGCACCCAGATGCAGCAACTGGCGCTCGGCAAGCTGCGCAAGCGCCTGGCGGCGGCCTCGCCGCCGCCTCCCACCCAGCGCCTGTTCTAGTCATAAAAAAGCCCGGGAAACCCGGGCTTTTTCTTCAACCCCCTAGAGGTTGCAGCGATAACGATTGCCGTCATAGCTCAGGAAGGTATCGGTCCGCACGTCATAGGAACGATAGCGAGCCGCGCAGGCTTCCACATGGCTGTCATTCACGCGCCCGATGACCCGGCCACCGCTGTTGTTGTTCTGGTTGGCGATGGCACCCCCGACGATTGCGCCGAAAGTAAAGCCAAACAGCCCCGAGGCGACGCTGTCCAGTCCGCTACGATGGCGGCTATAAAAGCGGTCATAGTCGCGGCGGCCCCAGTCACCGCGCGAATGGCGCCGGCAATCCGGGTCGCGGCGATGCGAGTCGCAATAAGAACGAATCACGCGATCCTGCCGCTCGAAGCTGAAGCTTTGTGCCTGGGCTGGCGCCGAACCCGATACGGCCAGCAGACCTGCCATGGCCACGGCACCTACGGTATTGATGATCGTCTTCATGATAAAAACTCCTGCTCCCCGCAGCCGGATCATCCGGTCTCTGGCTACTCAATGTTCAAGCAGCGCAGGGGTTGCCTCACAAAGCCATGAATAGCTAACGCGCCCTTGGATTGAAGCTCGGCTTTGTGCTACAGGCAGCGTCACATCACCCCTCCCAACCCAATATCTTGGTATCTGGAGTAAGCCATGAGCGCTGCTGCCTCTCTTCCGCTCTTTCCGCGTTTCTTTTCTGCAAGCCTTGCGGACGCGGATCCCGAGATCGCGGGCGCCATCAGCAGCGAACTGGGCCGCCAGCAGCACGAGATCGAGCTGATTGCCTCGGAAAACATCGTGTCTCGCGCCGTACTGGAGGCGCAGGGCTCCATCATGACCAACAAATATGCCGAGGGTTATCCGGGCAAGCGTTACTATGGCGGCTGCCAGTTCGTCGACATCGCCGAAAGCCTAGCCATCGAGCGCGCCAAGCAGTTGTTCGGTGCCGGCTTTGCCAATGTGCAGCCCAATTCGGGCAGTCAGATGAACCAGGCCGTGTTCCTGGCGCTGCTCCAGCCGGGCGATACCTTCATGGGTCTCGATCTCAATTCCGGCGGCCACCTGACCCACGGCTCGCCCGTTAACATGAGTGGCAAGTGGTTCAATGTGGTTTCCTATGGCGTACGCCAGGATGACCACCTGCTCGACATGGAAGAAGTCGAGCGCCTCGCTCATCAGCACAAGCCCAAGCTGATCCTGGCGGGCGGCACTGCATATTCCCGCATCTGGGATTGGAAGCGCTTCCGCGAAATCGCTGATGCCGTCGGTGCTTACCTGATGGTCGACATGGCCCATATCGCCGGGCTTGTCGCGGGCGGTGCGCATCCGTCCCCGGTTCCGCACGCCCATGTGGTCACCACCACCACCCATAAATCCCTGCGTGGGCCGCGCGGCGGCATGATCCTCACCAATGACGAGGACCTTGCCAAGAAGGTCAACTCCGCCGTGTTCCCCGGCCTTCAGGGTGGCCCTCTCATGCATGTGATCGCCGCCAAGGCCGTGGCC
Source organism: Devosia sp. (assembly GCA_028290225.1). Lineage (GTDB taxonomy): Bacteria > Pseudomonadota > Alphaproteobacteria > Rhizobiales > Devosiaceae > Devosia. The sequence goes on from JAQGKH010000338.1 coordinate 2,298, forward strand.
TTCAAGGAAGCCCTGCAGCCCGAGTTTCGCTCTTATGCCCAGCAGGTGGTCGCCAATGCCCGCGCGCTTGCTGAAACCCTCAAGTCCAACGGCCTCGATGTGGTGTCGGGCGGCACCGACAACCATCTGATGCTGGTAGATCTGCGCAAGAAGAACGCCACCGGCAAGCGGGCAGAGCAGGGGCTTGGTCGCGCCTATATCACCTGCAACAAGAACGGCATTCCGTTCGATCCCGAAAAGCCCTTCGTGACCTCGGGCATTCGCCTCGGCACCCCCGCCGGTACCACGCGCGGCTTCGGCGTTGCCGAATTCCAGGAGATCGGCAACCTCATTGTCGAGGTGCTCGATGGCCTGCGCGAAGCTAATTCCGAAGAGGGCAATGCCGTTGTCGAAGCCGCGGTGCGCGACAAGGTCGTGGCCCTGACCGGCCGCTTCCCCATCTATCAGTAAGGCATACGCATGCGCTGTCCCTATTGCGGCGACGACGACACGCAGGTCAAGGACAGCCGCCCCACAGAGGATTCCGGCGCCATTCGGCGCCGGCGCATCTGCACCGGCTGTGGCGGTCGCTTCACCACCTTCGAGCGCGTCCAACTGCGCGAATTGACCGTGGTCAAGAAGTCCGGCCGCAAGGTCCCCTTCGATCGCGAAAAGCTCGCCCGCTCGGTTTACACCGCCCTGCGCAAGCGCTCGGTGGATCCCGAGCGGATCGAGCGCATGATTTCGGGCATTGTCCGCCAGCTCGAATCGCTGGGGGATGTCGAAGTCACTTCCGACCAGATCGGCGAATATGTCATGGAAGGTCTCAAGGGCCTCGATGACGTGGCCTTCGTTCGCTTCGCCTCCGTTTACAAGAACTTCTCGGCCGCCGACGATTTTCGCTCGTTCCTGTCCGAACTGGCCCGGAACAATTCCAGTCCTTCCCTGCCGGAAGACTGACCCGCTTTTCTATCGGTTCGGCGCCTAACGGGCGCAATGAACCGGCCACCCCTTAGCCGAGTTACCCTTTCATGGCCCAAGCACCCAAACGCGACCCGCGAACCGATCGTCTTGCCAATCAACGCGGCGCCGCGCGTTTGGCCGCCGTGCAGGCGCTTTACCAGATGGATGTCGGGCACCAGTCACTGGAAGACACGCTGGCGCAGTTCGGCGCCTTCCACCTGGGCCGCGAAATCGAGGGTGAGCAGTATCTGCCCGCCGACGCCGACTTTTTCCGCCAGATCGTTTCGGGCGTCGCCAAGCACCAGCTCGATATCGACCCGGCGGTTGACCGTGCGCTGGCGCAGGGCTGGCCGGTGGAGCGGGTTGACGCCACGTTGCGGGCGATTCTACGGGCGGCGGCCTTTGAGCTACAGCGCCGCCCCGACATTCCGCCCCGCGTCGTCATCACCGAATATGTGGATGTCGCCAAGGCCTTCTACGAAGACGACGCAACCGGCCTCGTCAACGCCACGCTCGACGCCATGGCCCGCGCGCAAGGCAGCGATCTCAGCGAAACGCTCTAGCAAGACCCCAACAAAAAAGCCCCGGTTTCCCGGGGCTTTGCTTTTGCTGATCGATCCGATCAGAACGAATTGAGGATTTGGTCCACAAACGAGCGGTCCTCGCCAAACGACGGGGTGCGCCGGCTTTCCACCGTCACCGTCCTGCCGTCTTCCAGCGAATACACGGCCTTGTCCATGACCTTCTTGTTCTTGTCGAAATACACCGCCAGCACCGTGCGCGACTTGATATTGGTGGTGCCGAAATTGGTCTGCTGCACCTTGGTCTCGACATAATAATACGCCGATTGGTCCCCGAAGCTGTTGGTGGTCTGGGGCGAACCGAGCACCAGGGTGACCAGGTCCTGGCTTTGTCCGACGCGGATCTGGGCCAGGGCGTTATCTGAAATTTCATAGCCTTGCGTCCGGTTCTTGACGAAGGCAGTGCTGCTGCCGGTGCAACCAGCCAGCACTAGCGCAATCCCAGCCGCGGCAGCAAACGGCATCATCGGTCCGAGGGCGAAACGCACAGGCATGAATTTGACTTTCCAGATGGCACTCTATTATAGCCGTGACCACAACTTGGTGGTCATCCCGGCCGCCGAAATGTGTACCTGCCAAGGAGCCAATCTGGCAAGGTGGCAATCACCCGTCCGCTGGTCCTGCTTTGTGTTTGACCGATCAAGACGCTGAGCGCAATCCATGATCCTCTCCCTGTTCCGCAAGAACACTGCTTCCGAGCCGGTTTACGCCGTTTATAGCGCCATTGTGTCCCAATCCCGGCAGCCGCATTTCTATCGCGACTGGGGCGTGCCCGATACGGTCACCGGGCGCTTCGATATGATCAGCCTGCATCTGGCGCTGCTGTTTCGGCGGCTGCGCTCCGAGGATGCGCGCACCCGCGACTTCAGCCAGGCGGTGTTCGACCTGTTCTTCAAGGACATGGATCGATCGCTGCGCGAAATGGGCGTGGGCGACATGGCCGTCCCCAAGAAGATTCAGAAAATGGGCAACATCTTTTTCGGCCTGCTCGCCGCGCTCAATGCTGCCATCGACAGCCAGGACCGCGCGGCGCTCGAGGCCGCCTTGCAGCGCAATGTCCTCGATGGCGCCACACCCGAGCAAGTGGCGGCGCTCGCGGCTTACGTGCTGGCGCAGGATGCAGCCATGGGCCGGCAATCCAGCCAGGCCATCAGCACCGGTACTTTGTTTTTTGAGGTTGCGGCATGAAGAACGCAGGCGCTCCCCTTATTGATGCCGTGATCCGCGTCGATCGCTTGCCGGCCACCGGCCGGGAGGTCGACGTGCAGCCCGATGCCGAGGCGCTCGCCGCTCTGGCCGGGCAGCTCAAGCTTTCCGCCATCGAGACTTTTGCCGCCAGGCTCGTTGCCACCCCCTTGCGCGGTGGCATCCGCGTGCTGGGCCAACTCACCGCCCGCATCGTGCAGCCCTCGGTGGTCACGTTTGAGCCGGTGACTCAGGACATCGATGAGCCGGTAGACCGGGTGTTCCTGCCCGAGCCCGACCAGGCCCACAAGGCAACGCCCGGCTCGGAGCTGTTCATCGATCTCGAGGACGACGACTTCCCCGATCACATCGATGGGCCCGAAGTGGATCTCAGCGACCTGCTGGTCGAAACCCTGGCGCTCGCCATTGATCCCTATCCCCGTTTGCCGGGCGAAAGCCTCGATAATCTCGGCATCGCCACGGCGCCCGAGGATGAGGGTCCCTTT
>JAQGKH010000005.1 GCA_028290225.1 Devosia sp.
GGGCTGCCCAAGCCCTACCCTGCTCGATCGTGGACTTGGCCGGGGCCAGGTCTTATCTCGCTTCCTTTCTCGCAAGGGGGAGGGCGGTGTCTACTGCCGCATCTCAGGATGGGCCCCGGCTCAAGGCCGGGGTGACAATCGAGGGTGGGGCTGGGTTGGTGCGACCGCCCTCGTGGTTCGAGGCTGCGCTGGCGCTGCGCGCCTCACCATGAGGGCTTCGGGGCGGCGGTGATTGGCCGGGCGAGGTTTGGAGGAGCCCTCATCCTGAGGTGCTGCGCAGCAGCCTCGAAGGACGGGGGCGGGGAATCGATGCTGGGAGCCACCGGACGGCACCTCCCCCCTTGATGGGGGAGGTTGGGAGGGGGTGTGGGGCGCCCCGAGATGGGGGCTCTCGAACCCCCAGCGGCTCGATCACGGACTTTGCCGGGGGCTAAGGTCTGTCCCGCTTCAGCCATTCGGGCCTAGCGCCCATGGCCTCCTTTGCTCCAAACGCTCCACTGGAGGCGTTTGACCCTGCGGGCCCCCTGCGTCGCCCCACAAGGGGGAGGGCTGGTGCGTGTCCTCTCAGGATGGGCTTCGGCTCAAGGCCGGGGTGACAGCGGGTGGGGCGAGATGGGCGCAGGCGCTCGCGGGTGCGGGGCTGGTGCGGCGCACCGTACGTAACCTCCGCGCCAGGCCGCAGCGTCAGCCCATGAGGGTGGGGTTGGCGAAGGCCTGGGTATCCATCACAAAGCCCCAGCAGTTCTTGGCGTTGTAGACCACGGCTTGCCGGCAATAATCGGGGCTCGAGGTGGCACAGGCATCTTCGAGCAGCACCGCGTTGTAGTCGCGGAAACAGGCATCTTCCATCGTGGTGGTGACGCATTGGTCGATATTGACGCCGGCCAGGTAAAGCGTCGTGATGCCCTGGGTGCGCAGCACCTGATCGAGATGGGTGCCATAAAAGCCGCTCATGCGCACCTTTTCGATATGCACGTCCTCCTCGCGCATCAGGGGCTTGAGTTCATCCACGATCTCGGCGCCCCAGGCGCCGCTCGTCAGCACCGGCCCGCGCGCAAGATCCTCGCCGATGCCGCGCTGGTCCGGCTCGTGCTTGAAGGCATAAAGCGTGGGGGCGCCCAGATTGCGCAGGTCCGGCCGGTTGTGCCAATACACCCAGATCACCCACATGCCATGCCGGCGCGCCGCTTCCAGCGCCCGCTGCACACCTGGGATGGCGGTGCGGCAGCGCGTATGGTCCTGCCCGGACTGGTCCGTCCAGCCGCCGGGGGCACAGAAATCATTTTGCATGTCGATGACGACCAGGGCGCCGCGCGTCAGATCATCCACAAAGGGCTTCAGTTCGGCGTCGAACCGGGCGAGCTTGCCGGAACTGGAGTGCGGGCATAGATGCACGAAATCCTCGTGCAATTGCCAGCGGGCGGCTCCCGATGCGAGTTGCACGCCGCCATCCTCGGTCCGCTGGTAGATCGTTCGGTGGGGTGAAGTCATCTGGTTCTCCGGGACCGGTGGTGATGGGATGCAGCGTGGCACGCCCAATCAACGGCCCTGGAGGGTGTTTGTTGCCAGGGTGGCGCGGGCGCCTACCGGCTAGTCGTCCCCCATCTTCAGCGCCTTGATGAAGGCCTCTTGTGGGATTTCCACCGAGCCGAACTGGCGCATGCGCTTTTTGCCGGCTTTTTGCTTTTCCAGCAGCTTGCGCTTGCGCGTGGCGTCGCCGCCATAGCATTTGGCGGTCACGTCCTTGCGCATGGCGCGCACGGTTTCGCGGGCGATGATCTTGCCGCCAATCGCCGCCTGGATCGGGATCACGAACAGATGCGGCGGGATCAGGTCCTTGAGCTTTTCGCACATGATGCGGCCGCGCGATTCGGCGACCGAGCGGTGCACCAGCATGGAAAGGGCATCCACCGGCTCGCTGTTGACCAGCACGGAAAGCTTGACCAGATCGCCCTCGCGGTGCTCGCCCAGCTGGTAATCGAAACTGGCATAGCCCTTGGAGATGGATTTCAGCCGATCATAGAAATCGAACACCACCTCGTTGAGCGGCAGGTCATATTCCACCATGGCGCGATTGCCGACATAGCTCAGGTTGCGCTGCACGCCGCGCCGGTCCTGGCACAGCTTGAGGATCGAGCCCAGATATTCGTCGGGGGTGAGAATGGTGGCCTTGATCCAGGGCTCGCGGATCTCGGCGATCTTCATCACATCGGGCAGATCGGCGGGATTGTGGAGCATCTCCACCTCGCCATTGGTCATCTCGATCTCGTAGACCACCGAAGGGGCGGTGGCGATCAGATCGAGATTGAACTCGCGGCTGAGGCGCTCCTGGATGATTTCGAGGTGGAGGAGGCCAAGGAAGCCGCAGCGGAAGCCGAAACCCAGCGCCGCCGAGGTTTCCATTTCGAACGAAAAGCTGGCGTCGTTGAGCCGCAGCTTGCCCATGGCGGCGCGCAGCTCGTCAAAATCCGAGGCATCGACGGGAAACAGCCCGCAGAACACCACCGGCTGCGCGGGGCGGAAGCCGGGCAGGGCCTCGGCGGTGGGCTTGCGATCATCGGTGATGGTATCGCCCACATTGGTGTCGGCCACTTCCTTGATCGAAGCGGTGAAAAACCCGAGCTCGCCGGGGCCGAGCTCGCCGATATCGATCATGCGGGGGGTGAAGACGCCGACGCGATCCAGCTCATAGGTGGCATTGGCGGCCATCATGCGGATGCGCTGGCCCTTGCGCACCGTGCCATCGACGACGCGGATGAGGACGACGACGCCAAGATAGGTGTCGTACCAGCTATCGACGAGGAGCGCCTTGAGCGGCGCGTCGAGCGTGCCCTTGGGCGGGGGCAGGCGGGTGACGATGGCTTCGAGCACGGTGTCGATGCCCAGCCCCGTCTTGGCCGAGATTTCCAGCGCCTCGGAGGCGTCGATGCCGATCACGTCCTCGATCTGCTGCTTGACGCGCGGAATATCGGCGGCGGGCAGGTCGACCTTGTTGAGCACCGGCACGATCTCGTGGCCGGCATCAAGCGCGTGATAAACATTGGCGAGCGTCTGCGCCTCGACGCCCTGCGAGGCATCGACGACCAGCAGCGAGCCCTCGACGGCGGCCATGGAGCGCGACACTTCATAGGCGAAGTCGACATGTCCGGGCGTGTCGATCAGGTTGAGGATATAATCCTCGCCGTCCTGGGCATGGTATTTGAGGCGCACGGTCTGCGCCTTGATGGTGATGCCGCGCTCGCGCTCGATATCCATCGAATCGAGCACCTGCTCCTTCATCTCGCGCAGTTCCAGCCCGCCCGTGAGCTGGATCAGCCGGTCGGCCAGGGTGGACTTGCCATGGTCGATATGGGCGACGATGGAGAAATTGCGGATGCGGTTTTGCGGCGTTGTCATGGGCAAGCGTCTAGCAGAACCGCACCGGGGCGCAAAGATGGTTTAGCGGCTGTTAAGCCTGCGCCTCAAAGCCCGGCATAAATGGCGACAACCGCCTCGGCATTGGCGCGGTCGGTGCTGCCGGGGGCGCAATCGGGGCTGGTGCGCTCCACATCGGCCTTGACCTTGGCATAGGCCTCGGTGGCGGTGGCCGCATCCATGCCGAGCCCGGCTTCAAACTTCTTCTGGTCGTTGTTCATGCGCGTGCTGGCTTCGGCCGCCACCTCGACGGCGCAGATCTCGAGCACCGCCCTGGTGGCATAAAGCCCAGTGAGCAGATTGGCCTGCTTGGGGGTGGCGTTCACGGCAGCGGCGGGATCGATGCTGATCTGGGCGGGGGCGGGCGTCGCGGCGGGCGCGGTTTCCTGCGCCTGAGCGGCGCCGATCGAAACCACCAGAACGGCAAGGAGAGGAAGGGGACGCAACATGGAATAAGCTCCTTTGGGGGCGGCGGGCCGGGCCCGTCGGGGTTGCCCCCTTGGAACGCCTGAATGGGTTTTTTGTGCGGCGCACGCTCGCCACGCCGCGCCGGACGCGGATACCCCATTGCCCAAACGCAATCCCGCTCGCATCCTTTCCGCCCCCACCTGGCTCTTGTCCACAAGGAGACTTGAATGCGCAAATTGCTGGCCTGGAACGTCATGACGCTGGATGGCTATTTCGAAGGGACGGAGCCCTGGGATCTGAGCTTTCACGGCTCGATCTGGGGCCCTGAACTGGAAGCCATGTCGCTCGAGCAACTGGCGGGCGACACCAGCCTGGTGTTCGGCCGCAAGACCTATCAAGGCATGGCGGCCTATTGGCCCGACGCTGCCGACGAGGGCGCCGTCACCGGCCGCATGAACGCCATCCCCAAATTCGTGGTTTCCAACACCCTGACGCAAGCCGACTGGAACAATACGCGGGTGTTGGGCGGCGACGCCGCCAAGCAGATTGCCGCGCTGAAGCGGGAGGATGGGGGCGATCTTTATGTGTTTGGCAGCGCCCAGCTGCTCGAAAGCCTGCTCGCGGCCGGGCTGGTCGATGAATATCGGCTTGGCCTCGCGCCAGTGGTGCTGGGCCGGGGCACGCCGCTGTTCAAGCCGGCCGAGGGGCCGCAGAACTGGACTTTGCTGGAAGCGCGGCCACTGCAAACCGGCGGTGTGATCTTGCGCTACGGGGTGCAGGGCTAGGGGCGCAGAGCCGGGCAGGAACCATCATCTCAGGATGGGTCCCGGCTCAAGGCCGGGATGACAGCGGCGGGTGGTAGGGGCCTTGGCCACCGAGCTTTGTTCTGGCAGCGATTCGCAGATTAAGACGTGCCGAGCTTGCTGTTCCTTAGCCGCGATTGTTCGGCCTGCTGGCGTTTGCGCGCCTTGGCACGGCTGGCGGCATCCGCTGCCGCGTCCCCCAGATGGGCGGTGCCGCGCCGGCGGGCCAGCTCGATCTGTTTTTGCCGCTCGGCCGCCGCTTCGTGCTTGGCCGTGTCGTTGGCACAATGGGGGCACGAAACACCTTCGGCAAAGCGCGGATCGGCGCGATCGGCCGGGGTGAGTGGATGGCGGCAGGCGCGGCAAAGCGTGGCTTGCCCTTGCGCCAGCCCGTGGCCGACCGCGACGCGGTCATCGAACACAAAGCACTCGCCCTCAAAGCGGCTATCTGTTTCCGGCACGGTTTCGAGATAGGCCAGGATGCCGCCCTTGAGGTGGAACACTTCGGAAAAGCCCTGGCTCAGCAGATAGGAGGACGCCTTTTCGCAGCGGATGCCACCGGTGCAGAACATGGCGACTTTCTTGTCGCGCTCCGGATCGAGCTGGGTCGCGACATAGTCCTTGAACTCGGTGAAACTGGCGGTGGCGGGATCGCGGGCGCCCTTGAAGGTGCCCAGGCCCACTTCATAATCGTTGCGGGTATCGACCAGCACCACGTCCTGGCGCGCGATCAGCTCATTCCAGTCTGACGGTGCCACATAGGTGCCAACGGTCTGGCTGGGATTGGCCTCGGGGGCGCGCAGCGTCACGATCTCGGGCTTGAGCCGCACCTTCATGCGCAAAAACGGCATGTCCTGGGCCACCGAAAACTTGATCTCGGCGCCATGGAGACGATCTGCAAACAGGGGGTCCGCCAGCAGGAACGCCTGCAATGCATCGATCGCCTCGGGCGTGCCCGCCACCGTGCCATTGATGCCTTCAGGCGCCAGGATCAGGGTACCCTTGATGGAGCGGGCGCAACAGAACTGCGCCAAAACCGGCTGGATGGCCTCGGCGTCGGGCAGATCGGCGAACTTGTAGATGGCCATGACCTTGTATGGCAGGGCCGCTTGCTGCAGATTATGAGGCATCGGATTTCCGGCGAACGCTTAGCGTCTGGCTCTTTATCATCGCGCCACGGGCGGCGCCAAGCGTGGCCCGGTGGCGCAATCGCACATTATCGGGAGACAAACCATGACCTATCGGGCCGATCCGGCACGCTATGACACCATGCAATACCGCCATTCCGGCCGCTCGGGCCTCAAGCTACCCGTGGTGAGCCTGGGCTTGTGGCAGAATTTCGGCGGCACGCGCGACTATCCCAGTGCCATGGAGATCCTCGGCCATGCCTTTGACGCCGGCGTCACGCATTTCGACCTCGCCAACAATTACGGGCCCCCCGGGGGATCGGCCGAAGAGCTGTTTGGGCAGGTGATGGCGCGCGATTTCCGCCCGTATCGCGACGAGCTGATCATTTCGACCAAGGCCGGCTACAATATGTGGCCCGGCCCTTATGGGGAATTTGGCAGCCGCAAATCTCTGCTGGCAAGCCTCGACCAGAGCCTGGGGCGGCTGGGGCTCGACTATGTCGACATTTTTTATTCCCACCGCTATGACCCCAAGACGCCGCTGGAGGAAACCATGGGCGCTTTGGCCCATGCGGTGCGCGCCGGCAAGGCGCTATATGTCGGCATTTCCTCCTATCCCGAGGCGGAAACGCGTGAAGCCCACCGGATCCTCAAGGAGCTGGGGGTGCAGACCACCATCCACCAGCCCAGCTATTCCGTGCTCAATCGCTGGATCGAGAATGACCGCACCATTGATGCCTGTGGCGAACTGGGTATCGGCATGATCGCCTTTTCGCCGCTGGCGCAGGGCGTGCTGTCGGGCAAATACAACAGCGGCAACAAGGAAGGGACGCGCGGCGCCAACCCCAATGGCTCACTCCGGGCCAGCCATATCGAGCCGCGGGTGCTCGAGGCGGTGGACAAGCTGGGGGAGATCGCCCGGGCCCGGGGCCAGTCGATGGTGCAGCTGGCGCTGAGCTGGGTGCTGCGGCGCCCCGAAATGACCTCGGCGCTGATCGGGGTACGCAATCTCGACCAGCTCAAGGACAATCTGGGGGTGCTCGACAATCTCGAGCTCAGCGCCGAGGAAGTGGCCGCCATCGACACGGCCACGGCCGGGGGGCAGATGGAGCTGCACCCCAGCCCCAAGGGCTGGCCGCGCTAAACCAGCATCGAGTGCTGCGCGCCCATGG
>JAQGKH010000211.1 GCA_028290225.1 Devosia sp.
GAAGAGTTCATGGATGTGGTCAAGATCGGCCGCACCCATCTGCAGGACGCCACGCCCCTGACCCTGGGGCAGGAAATGAGCGGCTGGGTGGCGCAGATCGACCTGGCATTGAAGGCCATCCGGGCAACGCTGCCGCAGCTTTATGAACTGGCGCTGGGTGGCACCGCGGTGGGCACGGGGCTGAATGCCCATCCCGATTATGCCGTAACGGTAGCGGGCGAGATTGCCGGCTTGACCGGGCAGCCCTTCGTAACCGCCCCCAACAAATACGCTGTGATGGCCGGGCACGATGCCTTTGTGGGCACGTCGGGCGCGCTCAAGCAGTTGGCCGCAGCGCTGATGAAGGTCGCCAACGATGTGCGCTGGCTCGCTTCGGGCCCCCGCTCAGGGCTGGGCGAGCTGACCATCCCGGAAAACGAGCCGGGCTCCTCGATCATGCCGGGCAAGGTCAATCCGACCCAGTCGGAAGCCATGACCATGGTCGCCGTGCAGGTGATGGGCAATGACGCGGCCATCGGCTTTGCCGCCTCGCAGGGCAATTTCGAGCTCAATGTGTTCAAGCCGGTGATCGCCTACAACTTCCTGCAATCGGTGCGGCTGCTGGCCGATGCGGCGCGCTCGTTCAACGACAATTGCGCCATCGGCATCGAACCCGATCGCAAGCGCATCAACGAGCATCTCAACAATTCGCTGATGCTGGTGACGGCGCTGAACCGCAAGATCGGCTATGACAACGCCGCCAAGATCGCCAAGAACGCCCACAAGACCGGGACGACCCTCAAGGAGTCCGCAGTGTCGCTGGGGCTTTTGACGGCCGAGGAGTTCGACGCCGAAGTGAAGCCGGAATCCATGGTGGGGCCGCTCAAGCTCAAGCAGTAGGCGGGACCCCAGAGCCCCTGCGGGGCTCGGCTGGGAGCGAGCGAATTATTGCCAGAGGCTGCTGTGCAGCCTCGGCTGGCCCCGGCGGATCAAACCACAACGGTCTTGCGATAGCCCTGGGGCAGGCGAACCACGCCCATGCGGGCGCTTTCGGCATAGGCGCCCAGGGCGCCTTCCACCGAGCCGCGGCGGCGGGCGCGCTGGGGCGGCAGGCGGTTGCGCTCAGCAAGGAGCTGGCTGACAAATGCGGCAGTGGTAGCGGGCCGTTCCAGCGATGGCCGCGGCGCTGCGGGCCCGACCAGTACGGGCAGGCCGGGCACGAACCGGGGTCCGGTATCCTCGTTGTCGCTCGATGCCATTTGCGCCTCCACCCAGTGGTGAACCGTCGAGAAGACAACGGCCTTGCGGCGATAAAGTCGCAAAGCCTGGCGCTGAGGTAAACAAGTTGTTAATGCCAGCGGTGGAAAACCGCTGGCGTGGTTAAATGGCGCGGTGGCTAGAAATTGTCCTTGCCCTTGCGAATGGCCGCAAAAACCTCGCCCGGTCCGGCGTTTTCGAGCCCGTAATGGCGCGCAAGCACCGGCTCGTCGGCGCGCAGGAACGGATTGGCGAGGCGCTCGTCGCCCAGGCGCGAGGGAATGGTGGGCAGGCCCGCTTCGCGCAGCCGCGCCACTTCGGCCGCCCGGGCCTGGAGTGCGGCGTTGTCGGGATCGATGGAGAGGGCAAAGCGCGCATTGCTCGCGGTGTATTCGTGCCCGCAATATACCAGGGTATCGGGCGGAAGATCGCGCAGGGCCTTGACCCCTTCCCACATCGGGCCGGGGGTGCCTTCGAACATGCGGCCGACGCCTAGGGAAAACAGGGCATCGCCGCTAAAAAGGTGCCCGCCCTGGGCGTCGTAAAACACAATGTGCCCAAGCGTATGGCCGGGGGCTGCATAAACCTGGAACACGGTTTCACCCAGGCGCACGGTGTCGCCGGCTTCCACCAGTTCCTCGAGCCCCTCGATCTTGCCGGCTTCCGCGCGCGGGCCGACCACGCGCGGGTTCCACTGCGCCTTGAGTTCGGGAATGGCTTCCACATGGTCCACATGATGGTGGGTGATGAAGATATCGGACAAGGTCCAGCCGCGCCGCGCCAGCGCTGCCTGGATGGGCGCTGCCTCGGGAGCGTCGATGGCGGCGGTGCGGCCGGTGGCCGTGTCGTGGGCCAGATAGCCGTAATTGTCCTCGCGCGCCGGGAAAACCTCGACAATCAAACCCATGATGCTGCTCCTGCTGGTTGGTGCCCATAGCTATGAAGCCCGGGCCGTGAAGGCAACCATGGATTAGACAAGTTCACCGCGGTTTGGCACAGTTGCGCCATGACCAGCGATGTTGCGCGCCTCATCGACTACTACAAATCGCCGCTTGGCCGCATTTCGCGCGCGCTGGTGCGCGAGCAGGTGGTGGCGCTGGCCGGGGACGTGAAAGGCAAGCGGGTGCTGGGGCTGGGCTTTGCCACGCCCTATCTGCGCTTTACGCTGGAGAAAGCCGAGCGGGTGCTGGCGTTCATGCCGGCCCGGCAGGGCGCATCGGCCTGGCCGCGCGAGGGGCCGAGCTGCACGGTGCTGTGCGATCCCCTGGAAATGCCGCTGACCGACGCGGCCATCGATCTGACCATCGCCGTGCATGCGCTCGAGCATATTGCCGATGCCGAGGAGCTGATGCGCGAGTTGTGGCGCATCACCGCACCCAATGGCGAACTGGTGCTGGTGGTGCCGCGCCGGCGCGGAATCTGGGCGCAGCGGGACACGACGCCCTTTGGCACGGGCAATCCTTATTCGGGCAGCCAGCTGGAAAAGCTGCTGCGCGACCATAGCTTTGTGCCCGAGGCCTGGCGTGACGGGCTGTTCCTGCCGCCGTTCCAATCCTCGCTCGTGCTGCGATCGACACGCTTCTTCGAGGGGGCGGGGCGGATGCTGGGGCCGGCCATGTCGGGAGTGATCTGCGTGCGGGCCCGCAAGCAGGCGTTTCCAGCCGTGCCGCGGCGCAGGCGCGAGGAGCGGTTCGTGCGGGTGCCAGGCTTGAGCCCGGCGACGGCCCGGCAAGGCTAGCGGCAAAGCGCGCTTTTCATTGGCGGCGCCTTTCTTTATGGTCCGCGCGGCTCCCATCCCTTGCCCCGAAAATCCTGATATGTCCCCCTCACGCCCGACGCCGCAACCCGGCATTTCCGAGATCGCTGCCTATGTGCCCGGCCGGGCTGCCGCCCCCGGTTCGGCGGCGATCAAGCTGTCATCCAATGAAAGCCCGCTCGGGGCTTCGCCCCGCGCCATCGAGGCGTTCCGCCATGCGGCCGACAAGCTCGAAATCTATCCCGAGGGCTCCTCGCGCATCCTGCGCGAAGCCTTGGGGGAAGTGCATGGGCTCGATCCCGAGCGCATCGTGTGCGGCAATGGCTCGGACGACCTGCTGCACCTGCTGGCCCAGTGCTATCTGGGTGAGGGCGACCAGGCGGTGATGAGCCAATACGGGTTTTCGGTCTACCCCATCATCACCCAGGCGGCGGGCGCGCAGATCATCATGGCTCCCGAAGCCGATTTCACCGCCGATGTCGATGCGCTGCTCGCGGCCGTCACCGAGCGGACGCGGATGGTGTTCCTGGCCAACCCCAACAACCCGACCGGCACCTACCTGGCGGCTGCTGAAGTGGCGCGGCTGCATGCGGGGTTGCGGTCCGACATCCTGCTGGTGATCGACAGCGCCTATGCCGAATATGTCACCGCACCCGACTATGAGGTCGGGGTGGACCTGGTGGACAGGGCCGAAAACGTCGTGATGGTGCGCACCTTTTCCAAGATGGGGCTGGCGGCGCTGCGGATCGGCTGGATGTATGGCCCCGCGCATCTGGTGGATGCGGTCAACCGCATTCGCGGGCCCTTCAATGTCAACCTGCCAGCGCAACTGGCAGGGGCTGCTGCCGTGCGGGATACCGAATTTACCGCGCAGCTGGGACGGCACAATGCGCAATGGCGCGATTGGCTGACCGAGGCGCTCGGCTCCAACCGGTTGCGGGTGGTGGCCAGCCAGGCCAATTTCGTGCTGGTGCTGTTTCCCAGTGCCGATGAGGCCGATGGCGCCTTCGAGGCGCTGCTCAAGGCGGGACTGATCGTGCGGCAGCTCGGGGTTTACGGCATTCCCCAGGGCTTGCGCATTTCGGTCGGGTCGGAAGAGGCGATGCGGCGGGTGGCCGCGATCCTGAACGCGACGGTGGCACCATGAGCGTGCGGTTCAACAAGCTGGCGCTGATCGGCATCGGGCTGATCGGCTCGTCCATTGCGCTGGCCGCACGGCGCCAGGGGCTGGTGGATCACATCGCCATTTCGACGCGCAAGGCCGAAACGCTGGCAGAGGCCGAAGCGCTTGGGCTCGGTGACAGCTATACGCTCGATGCGGTTGAAGCGGTGCGCGACGCCGATCTCGTGATCCTGTGTACGCCAGTGGGGGCTTACAAGGGCGTGATGGAGGCGATTGCGCCGGCATTGGCACCGGGCGCGATCCTTTCCGATGTCGGATCGGTCAAGGAACATGTGGTCAAGGTGCTGCAGCCGCTCCTGCCCGCCGGGGTGCAGCTGATCCCCGGGCACCCCATTGCGGGGACCGAGCATTCTGGCCCCTCGGCGGGGTTTGCCGAGCTCTTTGCCGGCCGCTGGTGCGTGTTGACGCCCGGGCCGGAAGCGGACGGGGCGGCGGTGGAGAAGCTGGCGGCATTCTGGCGCGCCATGGGCAGCCAGGTGGAGTGCATGGATGCGGCCCACCACGACATGGTGCTGGCGATCACCAGCCATGTGCCGCATCTGATCGCCTACAATATCGTGGGCACGGTCGCAGATCTGGAAGCCGATACCAAGTCGGAAGTGATCAAGTTCTCGGCTTCGGGGTTTCGCGACTTCACCCGCATCGCCGCCTCCGATCCCGTGATGTGGCGCGATGTGTTCCTGACCAACCGGGATGGCGTGCTGGAAATGCTCGGAAGGTTCCTCGAGGACCTCGCGGTGCTGCAGCGGGCGGTGCGCACCGGCGACGGGCCGGCGCTCGAAGCCATGTTCACCCGCACCCGCGCCATCCGCCGCTCGATCATTTCGGCGGGACAGGAAACCGCGGCGCCGGATTTCGGGCGGCCCCATGAAGCGCCGCCGGCGCAGGCGGGGGACGAACAGCCCTGATCAGAACAGCGGCGGGATGGCGGCGATCGGGATCAGGCCCGAATAAATGCCGCCGCTGCGGAAA
>JAQGKH010000054.1 GCA_028290225.1 Devosia sp.
CAGCGCATTGGAGCCGCAATATGCTTAACGGAGAGTTAATGGTCGGGCGCGTTTCGCCCGGCGTGAGGCGGGGCGCAGGAACATGCTCAGTGAATTGCTGTTGGCCGGGTTCATCATCGGGGTGGGATTATGCATGGCCGGAGCCGGCACGCATCTTTATCAATGGCTGGCGCGGGAGCAGGCGCTGCTCCGGGTCGACGGCCCGACCTTGCCGGCATCGCTTGGCCATTTGGCCATGAGCATTGTTTGCGGACCCTATATCATGTTGCAGATGGGCCTTGAGCGCGGCGGCGGCGAGAACATTTCGGTCGGCTCGGCGCTGGTAGGGGCGCTGGTTGCCTTTGGCTGGGCCTTTGTCACCGGCCTGTTGTTCATGAGCGCCTATGTCGCGATCCAGTTCTGACCCGCGCGGGTGATTGCAGCAACAGCGGGCCAGCTTCGGCATGAAGCTGGCCCGCTGTTTTCGTCGGCTGTTTGGGATTAGTTGGTCGAGGCGACAACCAGGCGCGTGTCGATCATGTCGACCCACCTGGCCGGCTTGTCCTGGGCCTGGCGCTTGATGAACTGATAGGGCGTATCGCTCCACAACCGCACGTCGCCATTCTGGTTATCGAGCACGAGGTCGCCGCGATCGGTGCGCACTGTGAGCACGGCATGGCCATTGCCATTGGTTTCGCGCACCACCGTGATCAGCAGCGTGCTGGCGGGCCAGCCGGCTTCGATCAGGACGCGGCGCTTGGCCAGGGCGAAGTCCTCGCAATCGCCATAGCCGTTCGGATAGGTCCAGAATTCAGCGACCTGGTAGAGGTCTTCGTCCGTAACCGGCACGACCGTGGTGTTGATCAGCGTGTTGACGTTGAGCAATTGCTGCCAGAGGTCAGGGGTCAGCGGCATCGCGGCAACCACCTCGGCATTAGGCTGGCACTCGGCAGGGCGGGTGGCACAAAATTCGGCATGGCCGACGGGAATACTGGCGCCGCCCGCAGCGGTTTGCACATAAGCGATGTTGGTCAGATCGAACGCCTGGGCAGGCACCGCCGCCAAGCCGATGGCCAGGCTGAGCAAGGCTGCAATAACGGCCTTTGTGTTGCGGTGCATGGCGTGATCTCCCTGTTGGAGACCAAACTAAAGGGCGCCGCTTGCGCCGATCCGAAAACTGTCGAGTAGTTTTTATGCGAGTTTTAGCGAGCGGGGAAAGCTCTCGTTAACCAGGCGGGGTACCGAGTTCTTCCATCCGCGCAAGGACCGCAGCGTACACGTCGTCGTCTTGCTGGCCGCCATCGCGGCATTGCTTGGAGCCGATCTGCACCGTCTCGGCGGCGGCGAGGCGGGCGCTGGAATAGCTGAAGTCCGCTGCGCGACTCTGGCCTGCCCGCATGCGCCAGTTCTGGTGATGCACCACGATGTTCTCACCATCCCGATCAAGCACGAGAGTGGTTACGCAGACATAATCGCTGTCGCGCTTGTCGCTGTCGGTCAGCTGCTGGCGCAAGCTCAGGGTTTGCGCGGCAAGGTCGATGCTGATGGTAATGTCGACCCATTGATTACGTTTCCAGTCCCACTTTTCATGGAAGGGCGGGCATAGCAGGGAGCCATCCTCTTCGGGCGCGCAATCCGCAATGGCAATGGTTTGCCAAGCGTAATCGCGCCAATCGCTGCTTCCGTCGGCAAGGGCATTGCCGATCAGGACGGTGCCGCCCAAGGTAAGCAGCAGGGCGCCAACGGCGGTAAATGAGCGGATCATGGCCTCATCATAGCTGTTTTTGCGCCGCAAACCAAACCGGAGCCGCCGCCCTGTGACACCGATGGCGCCGAAGGCTGGTTGCCGTACCGCTCAGCAGTCGGTATTTCAAGGCGCCGCGCGGTTGGTTGCGCAAAAGGGGCATGCCCATGAAGTTGGCCTTTGTTATTCCTGCCTATAATGAAGAAGCGCTGATCGGCAAATGCCTCGAATCGGTGGTGGCGGAGATTGCCCGCTCGGGTGCCGAAGCGGAAATCGTGGTCGTCAACAATGCCTCCACGGACCGGACCGGGGAGATTGCGCGCAGCTTTCCGACAGTGCGGGTTGTCGATGAGCCGAAAAAAGGACTCGTCAACGCCCGCGACGCCGGGTTCAATGCCACCGATGCGGAGCTGATCGCCAATATCGACAGCGACACGGTGGTGCCCGAAGGCTGGCTGGACACGGTGATGCGCGAGTTTGCCAAGGATCCCAAGCTGGTTTGCCTGAGCGGCCCCTATGTTTATTACGACATGAGCGGGTTCAACCGCCTGCTGGTGAACAGCTTTTATGGGCTGACCTATTTGATCTACGTCTTGAACCGGTTCGTGTTGCGAGTCGGCTCGGTGGTGCAGGGGGGCAATTTCGTGTTCAAGCGCGCCGCCTGGGCGCAGGTCGGCGGTTATGATCGCTCCATTGAATTCTTTGGCGAGGATACGGACGTAGCGGTGCGCTTGTCCAAGGTGGGCGGGGTGAAATGGACCTTCGCACTCAAGATGAAAACCTCGGGGCGGCGCCTGGAAAAAGAGGGCGTGTTCCGCACGGCCGGGACCTACACGCTGAACTTCTTCTGGGTCACATTCCGCGGCAAGCCGGCCACCAAGGATTACAAGGACATCCGCCCAGGCTGATGCACACGCTTTGGTGCGTGGGCCACGAAGCGGCTGGCTTTTTGGTTGGTGACAGCCCAAGATAGGCTCCGAACCGCAGCGGGAGGCCAGAACGATTACCGAGGATCGCGCCGTCAGTCTTGCCGCGATTTCCCCTGGCGAAGAGCCGGAGCCCTTGTCCGCAATCCTGCTCCGCATCGCCCAGAACACCCAATGTGAGCGGATCTCGATTGGCGATCTGCTCCAGGCGCTGCAGCACCGCGCCAGCGGCGCGCTGATGTTCCTGTTTGCCATTCCAAATGCCATCCCGGTGCCACCCGGAGTTTCGGCGGTGCTTGGCGCCCCGCTGATTTTTCTCGCTTTCCAGCTGATGGTCGGGCAGCGACCCTGGCTACCTAAGCTGATAACCAACCGCTCACTTTCGCGTGCGGAGTTCGAGAAGGTCGCGAACCTGGCCGCGCCATGGTTGGCGAAGGCCGAGCGGTTGATGCGCCCACGGCTGCAGATGCTCGCCAAGCCGCCTGCGGAATATGTGGTGGGCGCAGTGTGCCTGGTGCTGGCGGTCATCCTGTTTCTGCCCATTCCGCTCGGCAACATGCTGCCGGCGTTCACCATCTGCATTCTGTCCCTCGGCGTGCTGCAGCGTGACGGCATCTGGATCACCATCGGGCTCAGTTGCGCCATTGCCGCCGTGGCAATCGTTTGGGGCGTTGCGTTGGCGCTGCTGTGGAGCGCCTTGTTCGTTTTGGGGCATGTTTTCGGGTTCGGCCTGGTCGCCTGAGCCCGCTCCCAAGCATTTGGGTTGCAACGCTTGGCCGCGACGCCCATTTGTTTGCTGTTATTCCAACACGGAGAGGCAGCATGAACGCTGAGGATCGTGACGCGATCGAGGGTCTGTTTGAGCGGATTGAACAGGTGGCGCGCAGCAGCGCCCCCCGGGACCGCGAGGCGGAAATGCTGATCCGCCAGCGGCTGAACGAAGCGCCGGCTTCGCCCTACTACATGGCGCAAACCATCATCGTGCAGGAACGGGCGCTGCAAGGCGCCCAGGATCGGATCGAGGAGCTCGAAGCGGCCGTGGCGCAGCGCAGCTCGGGCGGCGGTTTCCTGGGTGGCCGGTTCGGCAGCGCCAACCAGCCCCCGGCGCGCGAGGATCGGCAGGGCCCATGGGGGCGGCGCGACAACCGTGACCAAGAAGAACGGCGTGGCTTTGGGGGCGGTGGCTTCCTAGCGGGAGCCGCGCAAACCGCGCTCGGGATCACCGGGGGGGTGTTGCTGGGCAGTGCCATAGCCGGCATGTTCACCGGCGATGCGCAAGCCCAGGAATATACGCCCGACGAGCCGGCCGAGGATGCCGGTCAGGACATGGATGCCGGTGGCGGTGACGATTCCGACTTCGACATGGGCGGCGACTTCTAGGCTTTAGTACTTCTCGTAGAACTCGTTGCCGCCTGCTTCGAGCACATAGTGCATGTTGTTGTAGGGGAAGCGCAGCCCGGCAGTGTGGAAGTGCTGGGCGCCCCGCACGCCGGGGTGCCTCGCCCCACGCAACACCTGATCGGCCATCTGCGCCGCCAGCACCGCACCCGAATCGGTCATCTTGCGGCTCAGCACGCCTTGGGCGAACTGCTTGGGCTGTCCGACAACGCCGCAGACGGACTTGGGATAACGCGGATCATTGACCCGGTTCATCACCACGGTGCCTACCGCCAGCATGCCTTCAGAACTCGAGCGATTGGATTCGAAATACATCGCGCGCATCAGGCATTCCTTCTCGCTGAGCCGCGCGGTGCCGAAGCTGAGGCCCATGAAGCTGCAGCCGCCCAGAGTGGAAGCGGCAACTGCCACAGCGGCGAGGCGCAGGATCGTCTTGGGGGCGGCGCGCATCGGCGAACTCCGGTGTGTGGCAAGAAAGCATGCCCGACCGAAAATGCCGCAACAGACTTAAGGAAAGTCTGACTGGAAGGGTTAACGGGGCGCTAACCGCGTTGGGTTCAGCGCCGGCGGAGAAACAGCGAGGACAGCAAAACGAAAGTACCCAGCGCCACCAAAAGCGGAACCGGGTCATTGCCGATGCTCTTGCCGGCCAGGCGTGCCTGGTGCCCGAGCCGATGCGCGGCCACTTCGCCATGCTGCTTGAAGTCCTTGGCCAGCACGACAGCCTGATGCTGCGCCCCATGCAGCGCATGGACGCCGGAGCGGCGGGCCGGGCGCACGAGCCTGGCGACTTCTCCACGCAAGCCGGCGAGTTGCCCGGACAGATCTTCAATGCGGGATAGTGCGGTGTGAATTGCATTGGCCATGGGGTGACGCTCCGCCCTTGGTTGTAACTGAGGCCACAACACCGGGGAAATCATCCCGGTTCCGCTAACCTTGCGGCCTGATTTGCGACGGAACTGCAGGGCAGGCTCTTGGATTGCGCTTGCGGCGTCACCAGATGGCGTCAACACCAGAGGAAGGCCCCCATGTCCGGCAAGAGCAAAGCTCGCTTGTTTCGCCAGTTCGACCGCTTGGAACGGCATGTTCCAGGCTTTGCCGCGCGCATCCTGGAGTGGCTGCGCCGCCCGGGAGCGCGGCTGGTGCGCATTCCGCTGGGGCTGCTCATGATCGCCGGTGGCGTCTTCAGCTTTCTGCCCGTGCTCGGCGCCTGGATGTTGCCGCTGGGTTTGCTGCTGCTCGCGATCGACGTTCCGGTTCTGCGAGGGCCGGTGAATGCGGTGACGGTCTGGGGCAGCCGCAAGTGGACGACTTGGCGGCGCAAGCGGCGCGACCGCAAGGCAGAGCGCTCGCAGACCCCCTCGGAATAAGCAATCAACCGCAGGGTTGCGGGCTTCGGCGTTTCAGCTACGTTTGCTGAATTGTAATAATCGCATGGCAGTTTGAAGTATCGGCGCCATCGGGGCGCTGCCAGACTGAAGGTTGCCATGCGTTTTTCGGATGCTGACGGCGAAGCTGCCTGGACCCGCCCGGCCCGGGCGCGGCGCCCGGTGGCGAGCGATGCCGTGTTTGCCGAGGATGTGGAAGCGGAAGCGGCGCGCCGGCTGCGGCTGCTGCGGCTCGATGAATGGCGCACCAGGGCCTTCGTGACAGGCCGACAGATGCCCCCGGAAATCCGGCATCTGGAAGCACAGATCAACCTGGCCACGGCAGCGATCTGCCGACTGGCGCCCATCCCGGCCGATTACCAAGACGATGTGTACTGGCCCCAGCAGTGGCGGGATTGATCGGGTGAGAGCTCGGCGCTAAACGGCATCAAGCTCCAGCAGGCTGGCTTCTTCCGCATCGAGCTGGGCCTGCAGCGCCGCAACCAAGCCGAAGCGCTCGGCAACATCGGGCGCATAACGGATCAGGTCCGGGCGAAGGCGGATCAGCGCCAGATCCTTGACCTTGGCTTCCAGCATCACATCGAACTCCAATCCCGCCGCCGTACGCATGAAAGTGGCAAATTCGAACGGGTTGACGAAATCGGCGTGACCGGTCCAGACCGGGGCAGCGTTGACCATTGTCGTCTTGCCGGTCTTCTTGTCCTTGCGCGGCAATTGTCGCATCTCGGTACGGGGCGAGGAGAAGTGCACCTTGGGGCGAACCCCGTCAGGCCAAGTGCGCAGGATGGCGGTCAGGGTATCGCGCAGCCCGGCATGTTCGGGATTGAGGCACCAGAAATGCTGGTGATCAAAGATCAGCCGGACGCCGGTGTGCTGGTGGATCCACAACACGTCAGCCGCTGAAAAGCGCAGGTCGTCGTGCTCAAGCACGAGGCGCCGCTGCACGGGTTCGGGCAGGTGTTTCCAGGTTTCCACCCAGCGCGCCCGGGCCGCGTCCTTGTCGTCGTAAACGCCCCCGACATGGATCACCATCACGGCCTCGGGGCCAAGCTCCATGGCATCGAGCATTTCCGCCTGGGAGGTCAGATCCCAAACGCTTTTGCGAACCAGTTCGGGATCGGGGCTGTTGAGCACCACGAACTGGCTGGGGTGAAAGGACAGGCGCAGGCCCAGATGGCGCGCCTTGGCGCCGGTGGCGGCCAGTTCGGCCCGGCTATCGGCAACCATGGAATGGAAGAGCGGCATGTCGGGGTGGGTGGCATAGGGGGCCAGGTCCGAACTCATGCGGTACATGTGGATGCCGTGACCCACAAGGTAATCGAAAATGGCGTCGAGGTAACCGAGCGATACTTTGAGGTGGGGCGAGTTCTGGGCGCGCCGGGCGTCGTTGCTCTTGAGGTCGGGCTTGCCCATGATCTTGACGGGAATGCCCAAGCGCAGCGGTGAATGGTCCATCCGGTACCTCCTGGGAGGGGAATGCCGGGGGTGCCGGCGCGTTCCCCCGGCGCGCTGACAACCAATCACCCGCTGCCTCGTTTAGCTGGTAGGCGAGGGCGAACAACGATGCCGCAACGATGGACGCAGTGGGGAAACGCCGTTGAGCGGTGGCTCCTCGACTTGGCGGCGCTGTACTGGAATGAATGGACCTTGCTGCAGCTGGCGCTGGTCGCGGCAGCCTGGCTGGTGGCGCAATTTGCCGGCAAGGCGCTGGAGCGGCGGCTGGAAGGCTGGGCGCGCGGGATCAAGGGCAACCCTGATCTGCTGCGGCTGCTGATCACCAGCATCCGGCGCTCGCGCTGGGTGGTATTTGTCGCAATCCTGTTTGTTGTACGACTTGGCATGATCGCAGCCAAGACGCCCGACGTGCTGCTGGCCACCGTGCTGTTGCTGGCCGCAGCCTGGCTGGTGCTTTCGGTTTTGACGCGGCTGATCCGCAACCGGACGCTGGCGCGCGGCGTGGCGGCGATCGGCTGGATTTATGTGGCGGTGCAGGTGCTGGGCATCGGCACCCAGGTCGGGGCAGCGCTGGATTATACCGCCCTCAGCATCGGGCAGGTGCGCATATCGGCGCTGCTGGTGATCCGGGCGGCGCTGGTGGTCACGGGCGTGGTGTGGCTGGCACTGTTCGTCAGCCACATCATCGAGGGTCGGATCGAACGGTCCGACGATGTTTCCGCATCGGGCAAGGTGCTGTTTTCCAAGCTCGTCAGGATCGTGCTGGTGATCGGGGCAGGGGCGTTTGCCCTGACGGCGACCGGCGTTGACCTTACGGCACTGACGGTGATCTCCGGCGCTGTCGGCGTCGGCATCGGGTTTGGCCTGCAAAAAGTCGTGTCCAACTTCATTTCGGGCATCCTGATCCTCTTGGATCGGTCGGTGAAGCCCGGCGACACGATCGAGCTCGGCGAAACCTTTGGCTGGATCACCGAGCTGCGGGCCCGGTTTGTCTCGGTGGTGACGCGGGACGGGCGTAAATATCTCATTCCGAACGAGGACTTCATCACCCAGCAAGTGATCAACTGGAGCTATTCGGACCAGAATGTGCGCATCGACGTGGAGTTCGGCGTCAGCTACGAAGACGATCCGCATCATGTCGGCGCCGTGGCGATTGCGGCCGCCAAGAGCATTGCCCGGGTCAGCAACTTCAAGGAGCCGGTATGCTGGTTGACGGCGTTCGGCGCCTCGTCCATCGACTTCAAGCTGCGTTTCTGGATCACCGATCCCCAGAATGGCTTGACCAATGTGCGCGGACAGGTGCTGCTGGCCTTGTGGGACGCGTTCAAGGCCGAGGGCATTTCCATTCCGTTTCCCCAGCAGGAAGTCAGGTTCAAGACCCCGCTCCACCTGCAAAAGGAGAACTGACTTGCCGGTTTTCCTCGATTTTGAAGCCTCCTCCCTCGGCAAGAACAGCTATCCGATCGAAGTCGGCTGGGTGCGGGCGAACGGCAAGAGCGACAGCCTCCTCATCAAGCCGGCCGAGACCTGGACCGACTGGGACCCCGAAGCCGAAGCCATTCATGGTATCAGCCGGCAGGCGCTGGAGGATAACGGAATCGAGCACGGCCTCGTATGCGAGCGGCTGCTGGAGCTGTGGAATGGCGACCGGGTATTTGCCAGCGCGCCCTCCTGGGACGGTCATTGGCTCAGCATGCTGCTGCGGGCGGCCGGGCAACCCCGGCACAAGGTGCGGCTGGAGGATACCGAGGTGGCGTTTGCTGAGGCGGCCGCCGGGCGTGGACTTTCCGCTGCCCGGGCGCAAGTAATCATCGCGGCGGCGCGGGCCAGTGCCGCAGCTCAACCGGTGGCGCATCGGGCCGAGGCGGATGCCCGACGCGAGTGGGGCGTTTGGCGCGCAGTGCTTGACGCGAGCTGAGTAATCATGCTGGTCTCCCAGCAGCGCCCCGGTGGCGATGGTGCCGTAATCGGTAAAAGGAAAACCGGCCTTGCGTCGCAACCGCACAGTTGGCCGTGCCGATCACCCTACAATAGTGCAAGCCGTTGCAGAGGGGATAGCCGGCAGGAGCCAGGCTTAGCTCGCCTCGAAGGCGAGCTCGGGCTCGGCGTGGTCACGCCGCGCCGTGTGTAGGCGCGTCTGGCCATGCACCGGCTGCTGCAATTGGCGTGAATGATAGCGCACCACGGCCGGGTTGACCTCCAGCAGCTCGGCCAGTTCAGCCGTGCTCAGGCCGGTCTTGAGCCCTTCGGCAAGCAGGGCGCGGCCAGCGCCGGTGAGATGGCCGCCCTCGGTCTTGAACAAGCGCCTGACCTGCCTGAGCCGAGCGGCAAGCGCCAACGTTTCTTCGGCGTGACGCCGGAAGGTTTCTTCGTTCAACATCCTTTTTCGATCTCCGTTTCCACTGTGATATATGGGGATAACAGTGGGGAAATTGAAGGTCCGGAACGCCGCCCAGCCTAGGAAATCCGGGCTTTTCTGCACGCCACGGCGGAGCGGCTTGAACCGGTCTCCGGTGCGTGGTTTGCTCCTTTCCATGTGCAATGACTACGAACAACATGTGAGCCAGGCCGAGTATGCGCGAGCCCTCGCAGCACCGGAGTTGAATGGCGGAATCGAGCCCGAGCCGGCGCTGATCCTTGCCGACGATATTCGCATTGGCGACCGGGGTCCGGTGTTGCGGGCCGCGGGGAACGGGGTGGAACTGGTGCTTATGCAGTTCGGCTTTCCACCGCCCCGGGCCAAGGCGGGACCAGTGTTCAACTTCAAATCCGATGGCCGGCACTTTGCCGAGTCGCGCCGATGCGTGGTGGTGCTGTCCGGGTTCTTCGAGTTCACCGGCAGCAAATACCCCAAGACCAAGCATCGCTTTGCCCTGCGGGATGCGCCGGTGATGGGCATTGCCGGGCTGTGGAGCCAAGCGGCGGACGGAGCGCTGAGCTTTACCATGCTGACCACCGAGCCCGGCCCGGACGTGGCGCCGATCCACAATCGGCAGGTTTGCGTGCTGCGGCCCGCGGACTGGGCGGCCTGGCTGTTCCTGACCCGGCCCGAAGCCGAGCTGCTGGCGCCGCTGCCCGCTGGATCGCTGGTGGTGGAAGTGGTGCGCGAGGGGCGCGATTAGGGCCGGGTCAGGCTTGCCAAGACCGGCAATACCGCTGACGGGTGGCGTCGTCTCCTTCAACGCAGTATTGAGAAGGTGGGCGGACCGGCACGATGGTTGCCACCACGCGGGGAGACTGGGT
>JAQGKH010000078.1 GCA_028290225.1 Devosia sp.
GATCGCCTGCCTGTTCAAGCTGGTGGGCAAGGAAGGCCAAACCCCGCATCTGGCTGTGCGCACTTCGGCCACCACGCACAATCCCGGCCTGCTGCCGGCCAAGACCGGCATTGCTCCGCCCCTCAGCGCCGAAGACGCGGTGGATCCCGGCCGCGCCTTGGGACGGGCGATCAAGAATGCCTTTGATAGCTACGGCTTTGCCCGGCCGGGTTGGAGCCAGCAGCGCATGGACGACGAGCGCGCGCGCCAGATCGTGCTGGTGCAAAGCTCGGCTGATGGCGAAATCGTGTCCTTTCTGTCCCGCAACGCGGTCACCGGCCAACTCGGGCCAGCCCCGACCGACGGCAATGGCCTGCCGCCGCTGCCGGGCAGCATCGAGGCCCTCGTGGCGCTGCTCGATGCCAAGGCCGGCCGGCATATGTGCTGCGCCGTGGCCGTCAAGCGCGGGCAAGCCCAGTTTTTGTCCGCCCGACCGGTTCAGGCCAGCGCCGCCGCCGAGCTCGAAGCCGCTGTGGACCGGGTGGGCCGGGGTATCTGGTCGGCGCAGAACGCTGTGAGCCGGGTCGAGCCAGCGCGGCTGGCCCAATTGCTGCACCCGCGCCTCAAGGCGCCCTCGGCTGCCACCGCCATTGCAAGCGGCCTGGGCGTTTCGCCGGGCGCTGCCTCGGGGCCCATTGTTTTCAATGCCGAGGACGCGGCGCGGCTGCGCGCCCGGGGCAAGCATTGTATTTTGGTAGTCAACGAAACCGGGCCCGCCGATATCGAGGGCATGAAGGCGGCGACCGGCATCCTCACCGCACGCGGTGGCATGTCGAGCCATGCCGGCGTGATCGCCCGCATTACTGGCAAGCCCTGCGTTGCCGGGGTGCGCACGCTTTCGGTCAACACGGCCGAAATGGTGTGCCGTATCGGCGAGCGTGATTTCCGCACCGGCGATCGCGTGACCATCGATGGCACTGACGGGCAGGTTTATGCTGGCATGCTGCCCCTGGCCCAGCCCCATATCGGCGGAGCCATCGGCACGCTGCTGGGCTGGTCCGATCGCAGCCGCACCATTGCGGTGCGCACCAATGTGGAAACCGTGGAGTCGGCGCGCACCGCCCTGAGCTTTGGTGCCGAGGGCATTGGCCTGGCGCGTTCCGAGCATATGTTCTTTTCGCCCGAGCGCATGGTGGCGCTGCGCCGCGTGATCCTGTCCGAGGATGGCGATGACCGCAATCGGGCGGTCGACGGCCTGATCGGCTACCAGACCGGTGACTTCCAGGCGCTGTTTTCCACCATGCGAGGGCTGCCGGTGACCGTGCGGCTGTTTGATCCCCCCTTGCACGAGTTCCTGCCCCGCACCGATGAGGAAATCGAGGATACCGCCGCTTCACTGGGCCTGGCGGTGCGGGCTCTGCGCCTGCGCCTTGACCGCATTGCCGAGATCAATCCGATGCTGGGTCACCGCGGCGTGCGCCTCGCCATCACCTATCCCGAATTGCTGCAGATGCAGATGCAGGCGCTGATGGCCGGCGCCCGAGCCGCCAGCGAAACCCAGAGCGAGCCTGTCGTTGTCGAGGTGATGGTCCCCTTTGTGTCCACGGCGACCGAGGTGGCCTGGGTGCGCGACCGCGTCAACGCCATTGCCGCCAATTCAGGGCTGCTGCGTTCGGACCGGGTCCGGTTCTCGTTCGGCACCATGATCGAATTGCCGCGCGCCTGCCTGCGGGCCGGCGACATCGCCCATCTGGTGGACTTTTTCTCCTTCGGCACCAATGATCTGACCCAGACCACTTTCGGCATTTCGCGCGACGATGCGCCCACCTTCTTGGCCGTGTACCAGCGCAAGGGCATCTACGAGCGCGATCCCTTCGTGACCATCGATGAAAAAGGGGTGGGCGAGATGATCGCCATTGCCATAGCGCGCGGCCGCGCTGCCAATCCGGCGCTCAAGATCGGCATTTGCGGGGAACATGCCGGCGATCCCGCCTCGCTGCGCTACTTTGCCGGCCTTGGGGTCGATTACGTGTCCTGCTCGCCCTATCGCGTGCCCGTGGCGCGGCTGACCCTGGCCCAGACCGCAACTTAAAGTTTGCCTCCAGCGTGCCTATATTGCAGGTGGATGGGCTGGATAGCCGGCTCCGCGGAAAGGAAAACCTTGCTCGTGAACAAGCTGCCATTGCTGGCTTTGCTCCCGTTGATGATCCTTCCAGCGCCTGCATTGGGGCAGACGGCAGGGGCGCAATGCGCTGGCATTGCCAGCGGCGTCGAGCGGCTCGCGTGTTATGACGCCATTTTCCGCCCCGGCACCGAACCCTCCGGGATTCTGGAAGCCGTGCTGCAATCCCAGCAACAGATTCCGGCGCGTCCCAGCGGGAGGGGGCCCGCCACCCTGGCGGTACGCTGCGAAGCAGGCCAGCTCAGCGTCAGCTTCGCTTTTGCCGGCAATACGCTTTCCGCCCTTGGCAACGATGCCGGCCTGACCTTGCAATATGATCTGCAAACCGGCCGCAGCCGCACCTTGCCCGTGAATGCCAGCAACACGGCGATATTGATCGACAATCCCGCTGAAGCGGCGGCCTTTGTGACGAGTCTGTCGGGGGTGACCAATCTGACCGCGCGCGTGACGCCGGTGAACTCGCGATCGCTGTCGGTGCGCTTTCGCGTCGACGAATTCGTAGCCCAGGCTGATGCAGTCCGCGAAAGTTGCAGCTAGCGCCTGCGACAAATCAGCCTGCGGGCCGCTTGCCCAGCTCTTGCCATTCTTCACTCACGCCTATGCCCGATTAGCCGTTTACCCCGTGCTAACCCTAATAAGACATCATTTCTGCTGTCGGCTTCTTAGCGTCACTTTTGCCGGCCAGTAGTTGTGTTGCGTTTTGTTGAGTAGCTGAGATGGCCCTATCAAATCGGCCCGTCGTGCCTGTGCACGCGGCCAAAGCGGCTCGTCGCAATCGTCCCTATGCCAGGCTGCTGGCGTGCGGATTGTTGGGCGTGCTGAGTTATGCTGGGCTCACCAGCGGGGCCTCCGGTCCAGCCGGAGATGCGAGCACCCTGATTCCGGCGGCGCCTGTGCTTGTTCAGGCAAGCCTTGGTTTTCCTCCAACGGCTCCAGCCGTTCAAGGGTTCGATCACCTGTTCGAGAGCGCCAGCTTCACCGGACCGAACCGCGCCGAAAAGACCGATCGTGTTCGGCCCAGGCGCGATGCCCTGGCCATTTCGCAAAGCTTCGAGGAAGTGCGCACCCGGCTCGCTGCGTTGCGCGTCAGCCCCGGTGAGGCAGGCGCGCTGG
>JAQGKH010000081.1 GCA_028290225.1 Devosia sp.
GTGTGACCGCAGCCGTTTGACAGGAGCGGGATGGGCACGTAAGCCCTTTGGAGAACGCAGGTTTCGGACGTGCCACGCACGCCCGGGACCTTTGCTGCATTGTTGGCTGGCCTTTTGCCGGCGCCCGCTTAGGATGGAACTGGGTCTTGCAGGTTTATCTGCCGATCGCCGAGCTTTCCATGAACCTCTTCTTTCTCGTGGGAATCGGAGGGGCAGTCGGGTTCCTGTCTGGCATGTTCGGGGTGGGCGGCGGGTTCCTGCTCACGCCGCTGCTGATCTTTTCGGGCGTGCCGGCTCCCGTGGCCGTCGCTTCGGTGACAGGACAGGTGGTTGCGGCCTCGACCTCCGGAGCGCTCAGCCATTATCGCCGCGGCGGCATCGATCTGCACCTGGCGCTGTATCTGATCCTGTCGAGCGTGCTGGGTGCCTTTGGCGGCGTTGCCATGTTCTCCTATCTCAGCGCAGCGGGGCAGCTGGACCTCGTGATCTCACTGGGGTTCCTGCTGCTGCTGGGCTCGATCGGCACGATGATGCTGATCGAATCGAGCCGGGCCATCCTGCGGCGCCGCTCCGGGGTGGTGGTGCGGGAGCGCCAGGCGAACCAGCATAATTGGATCCATGGACTTCCCTGGCGGGTGCGGTTCAAGAAGTCGCGGCTGTATATCAGCGTGCTGCCGGTGCTGCTGATCGGGCTGTTTATCGGCTTTGTCGGTTCCCTCCTGGGCATTGGCGGCGGTTTCATCATGGTGCCGGCGCTGGTGTATCTGCTGCGGGTGCCGGGCAATGTGGTGATCGGCACGTCCTCGCTGCAGGTGGTGGCGATGATGGCGGTGACCACGGTCCTGCATGCCGTGCAAAGCCAGAGCGTCGATATCCTCCTCGCCTTCTGCCTGATGGTCGGGGGCGTGGTGGGCGCGCAGTTCGGTGCGTCGGCCGGCAAGCAATTGCGGGGCGAGCAGTTGCGGGGGTTGCTGGCGCTGCTGGTGCTGGCGGTCGCTATCCGGTTTGGCTTGTCGCTGGTGCTGACCCCCGCCGACCCGTTCAGCATGGCGGTGGTGGGGAACAATCTATGAGGCGCCTGCTGCTGTGCCTGTTGCTCGCCATGCTGGTCGGGGCGCCAGCGCAAGGGGCGCGGCTGGTGTCTCAGCTGTCGAGCGACACGGTGGACATCACCTCGAGCTTTTCGGGCGAGCGGATGACGTTTTTTGGCACTATCGCGCCCGATGTCGGCTCTTCCGCGCAGGCGGTGCCAGGACCGTTCCATGTGGTGGTGGTGGTGATCGGGCCAACCCAGAACCGGGTGGCGCGGCAGAGGACGCACAATCTGGGAATCTGGCTCAACACCGACCAGGTCGCCTTTCCCGATTTTCCGAGCTATTTTCACGTGCTGTCGAGCGGGCGGCTGCGCGATATCACCAATTTGACCACGCTCACGGCCGAAAAGATCCTGCCGGAAGCGCTTACCGTGCAGCCCAATGAGGCGGGATGGTGGAAAACCGCGGTGTTCGGGCGCGAGCTGGTGCGGCTGATGACCGAACAGGGGCTGTTCGGGGTGGACGAAAACGCCATCAACTTTCCGGTCGAGAACTTTTATTCGGCGCGGCTGACGCTGCCGAGCAACGCGCCGCCCGGGCCTTACCTGGCGCTGACCTATGTCTTCCAGAATGGCGAGATCATCGCGCGCAAGTCCGAGGGATTTGCGGTGCGCAAGATCGGGTTCGAGCGGTTCCTGGCGATTGCCTCGACCCAGCAGCCGCTGCTCTACGGGCTGCTCTGCGTGGTGCTGGCGCTGTTCACCGGCTGGCTGGGGGGCGTGATCTTCCGGCGCTAGCCGCGCACCAGCCGCCTGGGGCTGACCGGATACAGCCGATCCTTGCCCAGCATGGTGACCTCAAGCGCAGGCCAGTGGAAGAGGCCGACAAAGGCGGGCGACAGGATGTTGAGCGAGCCGGTGGCGGCGCCATAGGCGGGCAGGATCAGCAGCCGGTTGTCATGCACGAAACACGGCCGGCGCGTGGAGCGGCCCTGGATATGAAGATGGGCGCAGGGATGCAGGTGCCCCGCCACCAGACCCGGGCGGTCACGGCGCGGCTCGTGCGTCAGATGCAGGCCGCCCAGGTCCAGATGCGGCAGGCAATGGCCGCCCAGCGCATGGGGGGCGGGATCGTGATTGCCGGACAGCCAGAGCCATTCGGCCATATCAGTCATGCCATCGAGCCGGGCGCGATTGACCTCGCTGAGCGTGTGGGTGCCCTCGTCACGGTGAAAGCTGTCGCCCAGTGCCACGAGGCGGGCGGCGCCGGTGCGGCGCAGATCGGCTTCCAGCCTGGCCAGCGTCACGCCGGTATCGTAGGGCGGCAGCATCTGGCCGTGGCGGGCAAAGGAGCTGAGCTTTTCCAGATGCAGATCGGCGACCAGCAGCGTTTGCTGGGCGTGCCAGTAAAGGGCACCCGAGGGGAGCGGCTCAAACAGATGTCCGGCAAAGCGCAAGATCGGGGTCTCCGTGATCTCGGCTGTAGATAGGGCTTGGCTCACAGCTGGCTTAGAGACTCGCGCATCAATTCATCGGCAGCATCCGCCATAGCTGATTCGCGCCCTTCCCCATAAATCGGCTCGCGGCCGATATCGAGCAGGATCGGCACGGCCAGCGGGGAAACGCGCTGGAGCGGCTTATGGACGATGTGCTGGCGGATGCGGCGGAGCATCTGGCCGAGGCGCTCCACATCGAGCAAGCCGCGGGCGGCATCGCGGCGGGTGGCCTGGATCAAGATATGGTCGGGCTCGTGCTGGTACAGCACATCGTAGATGAGGTCCGAGGACATGGTGAGCTGGCGCCCGGTTTTTTCCTTGCCGGGGTGGCGGCGTTCGATCAGGCCGGCGATGATGGCGCAGTTGCGGAAGGTGCGCTTCATCAGGGCGGATTCATCGTG
>JAQGKH010000215.1 GCA_028290225.1 Devosia sp.
TGCCCACGGCGAACCCGACGCGCCAGCCCGGCATGGAATAGGTCTTGGACATGGAGGTGAATTCGACGGAGATGTCGATGGCGCCGGGGATTTGCAGTACGGAAGGCGGCGGGTCCTTGTCATCGAAATAGATCTCGGAATAGGCCAGATCGGACAGGATGAAAATATCGTTAGCGCGGCAGTACTTGACCACTTCGGCGTAGAAATCGAGCGAGGCGGTATAGGCGGTCGGGTTGGCCGGGTAGTTCAGGACCAGGGCGATCGGCTTGGGGATGGAGTGGCGCACCGCGCGATCGAGCGAGCGCATGAAATCCTCATTGGGATCGGCGGGCATGGAGCGCACGACGCCACCGGCCATGATGAAGCCGAAGGAATGAATGGGATAGGTGGGGTTGGGCACCAGCACCACATCGCCCGGGGCGGTGATGGCCGAGGCCATGTTGGCAAAGCCTTCCTTGGAGCCCAGCGTGGCGACGACCTGGGTATCGGGATTGAGCTTCACGCCGAAACGGCGGCCATAATAGCTCGCCTGCGCCTTGCGCAGGCCCGGAATGCCGCGCGAGGTGGAATAGCGGTGGGTGCGCGGATCGCGTACGGTTTCCTGGAGCTTGGAAACGATGTGATCGGGGGTGGGCATATCGGGATTGCCCATGCCCAGATCGATGATGTCGACGCCATCGGCGCGGGCCTTGGCCTTGATCGGGTCGATATGGGCAAAAACATAGGGGGGAAGGCGGCGGATGCGGTGGAAATCTTCGCTCATGGGATCCTCGGCGGTCCGCGGTGGGACCTTGCTAGCGACAACGCGCCTGACGCCGCGCGTCTGCAACAGACGGCTGTATTGTCGCGGAATTATGGTTTGCGCGGAGTTAAGCGCCCCGCAATCGCGCACGATTTGTTCGGCTCTTCCCGGCCAACAGGGTGGCCCGCGGGAAGAGCTAGCGGGCGTTTGCCCTCGCCCAAGCCGTGGCGGCGGCCACGGGACTGCCGGCGAGCGAGGCTCCAAACCATGCAATCATGTGGGGAAACGGCATGTCTCTTGCCCTTAAGGTGCGACGTAGTTATGAAAACCGACTAAGGTTTGTTGTTCATAAATGCTGACCCGGGTATTGTAAATGGTCTGCCGCAGGCCGATTTCCGCAACACGCGAAGCGGATAAAGAGGTCCAATCTTGAAGCGCATAGCCTTGGTGACGATTGGAACGCAAGGCGACGTTCAACCCTATCTCGCCCTAGCCATCGCGCTGCAGGAACGCGGCTACCAAACGGTGCTGGGCGCCTCGGAAGAGTTCAAGGACCTGATCGAAGGTCGCGGTGTGGCGTTCCACTCGCTCGGGCCCTCCATTCAATCCTTCCTGCAGCAATCGCGGTTCGAGAACGCGATGAGCCAATCCATGCTGATCAACGGCCCCGCGCTGTTGCGGCAAGGGCAGCAGATCGTGGACACGGCGGCGCGCCATGCCTGGAACATGTGCCAGGGCAGCGACGCGATCATCCTCAACATGAATACGAGCTTTGGCATCGACATCGCCGAGGCGCTGAAGATTCCGGCGATCATGACGGCGCTGCAGCCGCTGAACTCGACCAGCGAGTTCCCGCTCTGCATGTATTATGTCGGTAACGATCTTGGGCCGGCGCTCAACAAGCTCA
Source organism: Devosia sp. (assembly GCA_028290225.1). GTDB lineage: Bacteria > Pseudomonadota > Alphaproteobacteria > Rhizobiales > Devosiaceae > Devosia. The sequence goes on from JAQGKH010000215.1 coordinate 1,650, forward strand.
GCTATACGGCGGCGACGGTGCAGCAGGCCTATTGGAACCTGCCGCGCAACAAGCTGCGGCGCGAATTGATGGGGCTGGATGCCCGGCAGATGGGTGGCCTGTTCACCAATACGGACGGGCGGCCGCTGACAACGCTTTATGCCTATTCCGAGCATGTGTCGCCCCGGCCGCGCGATTGGCCCAAGACGGCGCTGGTGACTGGCTATTGGCAGCTCAAGACGCATGACGACTGGCAGCCCTCGCCCGAGTTCCAGCGGTTCCTGGCGGCGGGAGATGCGCCGGTTTATATCGGGTTCGGTTCCATGCCCTGGGGGGCGGAGCGCAATACGCAGATCCTCAAGGACGCGGTGCGGCTATGGGGCGGGCGCGCCGTGGTGGCACGGGGCTGGGGCGGCATCGATCCCTCCGACCTGCCCGACACGATCTTTGCGTTCGAAAAAGCGCCGCATGACAAGCTGTTCCGCTATGTGAGCGGGGTGGTGCATCACGGCGGCGCGGGCACGACCTCGGCGGGGCTGCATCTGGGACGACCGACCTTTGTGGTGCCGCAGGCCATCGACCAGCCTTATTGGGGCCGGCGCGTTTATGAGCTGGGCTGCGGCCCCAAGCCGGTGCGGCTGCGCAAGCTGACGGCGGAAATCCTGGCGGCGGCGCTGCAGGACCTTTCCACCAATGAGAGCTATCGGCTCAATGCGGGCGAAGTCGCCGAGCGGCTGCAGAGCGAGGATGGGACGGCCCAGGCTATCGATGTGATCGAGCGCGTGATGGGCAGCTACCAGCCGCGCCGCGTGAAGCCCAAACGGCCGGCGCTGAAGCTGGTTGGCTGAGGCATAGCGAGATTGTTTCTGGAAAAAGGGGAGGCACGAGCCTCCCCTTTTTGCATGGGGCGGGTTGGCGTCGAGCGGCGCGAGGCTTTCGCCCGAAGGGGAACGGAATGGCTGAGCTGGCTAGCGGGAGCGCATCGCAAGGGTTGCGAGGCTGGCTGTAGCGGGCACAAAGAGCAGCGCCAGGGCAAAGCTCGTGACCAGGGCCCCTGCCCCGGCATCCTGCCAGGCCAGCCAAAGCAAGATTGCACCAGCGAGCCCTGCCGCCAGGCCGGCGAGCCGATGCACCCGGCGCCAAGCGCGATCCGAGGCGATGGGCCAAGGCATGCGCAGCCCGGCATAAGTATGGCGCTCGGCCTCAAACAGCACGATGCCCAGCACCAGCAGCACCGCGCCCAGGGCGAATCCCGTCAGGCGGATGTAATCGAGATCCGAACCAATGCCGGACAGCAACAGGCCGAACTGGCTGGCCGTAACGACCGCCAGCAGCAGGGTCAAAGCGGGATCAAGAATATGCTGGGTCTTGCTGAAGTGGTTCTGGGTCAGGCTGCGACCAAGGGCGAAAAACGCCGCCAGCAGAATTGCCTCGAGCGCGGG
>JAQGKH010000109.1 GCA_028290225.1 Devosia sp.
GACGATCTGATCTCGGTGTCGGTCGTTTCGCCCAAGATGCCCGACGAAACCGGCTGGAGCTTCAAGACGGGGGAAGGCTCAACCGGAGACGCCCTGTTCGGCAAGGACCTGCTTTGGCAGGTTTATACGCAGGCCGACCCGCACTATACCGGCCGCGTTACCGTGCCTGTGCTTTGGGACAAGCAGACCGGCACCATCGTGTCCAACGAAAGTGCGGAGATCATCCGCATGTTCAACTCGGCCTTCGACGAGTTGACGGGCAACACCGACGACTACTATGCCGCCGAGCTGCGCGAGCGCATCGATACGCTCAACGCCCGCATCTATGACGACATCAACAACGGCGTCTATAAGGCGGGTTTCGCCACCACTCAGGCCGCCTATGACGAGGCCGTCGCCAAGCTGTTTGCCGCCCTCGACTGGGTGGAAACCTTGCTGGGCGAAACCGCCTATCTGTCCGGCGACACCATCACCGAAGCCGATTGGCGGCTATTCACCACGCTGGTGCGTTTCGACGCGGTTTATGTCGGTCACTTCAAGTGCAACCGGCGCCGCATTGCCGATTACCCCAACCTCTCGCACTACCTGAAGGCTCTATATGAGGTGCCGGGCATCAAGGAAACGGTCGATCTGGACCACATCCGCACGCACTACTACTGGAGCCACCCGACCATCAATCCGACCCGGATCATCCCGATCGGTCCCGAACTCCCGTTCCTCAGCTGAACCCTCAGTAACCCCAGACTGCGCGGCGTGGTGCTCCATCGAACACTTCATCCACCCGCTGCGAGGTCGCCGGCGTTATTTTTTCGGGCAATTGCTTGCGGTTGAACCAGCCCACTTCGGCAATCTCGTAATTGGGCTTGAACTCGAATGCGTGCTCGAACTGCCGCGCCACGAAAAACGCCACATGGTCCCGGTTCGTTACCGGGCCGGTGTTGTGATAGAGCCCGAACAGCTCCAGGGGCCCGGTGCTGCGATACCCGCTTTCTTCCAGCAGTTCGCGCTGGGCGGCCAGTTCTGCGGTTTCCCCGGGCTTCACCCCGCCCCCTGGGAATTGCCAGCCCGGCACATAAGTGTGCCGAATCAGCAGCACCTTATCCCCGTCCACCAGCATCACCCGTGCTCCCAGCGTCATGCGGTGGGTCAGCCCCATGACATTGAGAAACACCTTGGCCCGGATTTGCTGAAAGCGATTCATCTGCATGGTTTCACTCCGTTGCTCTCACGGGTAGCAGACTGTTGATGACCACAAAATCGTGCCCGGTGCCAGATCGGCATTTTCTTGCTGCCATGCTTCTGGCATTACAGCGACAATGATCACCCTCGCCCATATCTCCGACATTCACCTGTCCCCCATGCCCCAGGTTGCCGTGCGTGACCTTGTTGGCAAACGGCTCACCGGCTATCTCAACTGGAAACTGCGGCGCCACGGCGAACTCAACAGCGGCACCCTGGCCAGCCTGGTCGCCCATCTCCAGGCCCAGAATGCCGACTTCACCGCGGTCACTGGCGACCTCACCAATCTGGCGATGAAGTCCGAGATCACCCGTGCCGGCGAATGGCTCCAGGCACTGGGCAGCAGCGACAAGATCTGCGTTTGCCCCGGCAACCACGACGCCTATGTTTCGGGCGCGCTGGAATCGGCCGAAGAAGCCTGGGGCGATTACATGAAGGGCGAAACCGTCGACGACGCGGTCTACCCCTTTGTGCGCCGCCAGGGCGAACTCGCGGTCGTGTCCTGCTCCAGCGCCGTGCCGACGCGCCCATTCGTTGCGCTCGGACGCTTTGATGAAAAGCAGGCGGGCCGCCTCGCTCGCATTCTCAAGGTGCTGGGCGAAGGGGGCTATTACCGCACTGTCCTCATCCATCATCCACCCTGCGCCGAACTGCAGCACCCCTCCTTCGGGCTCAAGGGCCATCGCCTGTTCCGGCAGGTCATTGCCGAATGCGGCGCCGAACTCATCCTGCATGGGCACACCCACCGCTCCTCCATCCACACCATCCCGGGTGTCGGTCGCGAAGTGCCGGTGGTCGGCGTTGCCGCTGCCAGTGCCGCCCAGGGCGGCACCCTCGATGACCCGGCGCGCTACAACCTTTTCCGCATCGAAAAGACCGGCGATAACTGGACCTGCACCATGCGCGAGTTCGGCTTCCAGCGTTTGGGCAACGACATCGTCATGCGCCTGCAGATGCGCCTTTACTGAGCGCATCCGCCCTCCCGTTCGTGGCGCAAATCAACTATATCAGGGAAATGCCGGCCCCTCCGCTGGCGCGGAGATGCGAGCAGGCCGTGCAGTCCCAATTTCTCATCGAGCGGCCGATCTTTGATGCGGCCAGCGCCACGGCGCGCTTCAGCTATGGTCTGGATGACCGGCACTTCATCGAAGTGCTGGAATTCCCCGCTATTGCCAATGCCGCCGCAGCGGCTACGCCGGCCTTCCTCAAGCTGCTCGATCTGACGGCTATCGTTCTGGGCGTCAGCTATTTCAAGCTCAAAGCGCCGCTGGAAATCTGCGCCCCCAACATCGCGCTCACCCCGGCAGAGTCCGCCTTTGTTATCGATGTCTACGAGAACGGGCTCGGCGAATTCTACGCCCGCAACAATCTCTCGCGCTTTGGCAAGCTCAGGCTCTCGACGCCTCATGACGTCACCCCGGCATCGGACCACCTGGTCGAACTCCCCGACCGTGCCCTCCTGCCCATTGGCGGCGGCAAGGATTCCCTGGTCAGCGTCGAACTTCTCTCGGCCGCGGCAATCCCGTTCACGCCCTTTGCCGTGAATCCCAAGGGCCCGATCCTCACCTCCGTCGACCGGATTGGCGAAGCTCCCGTTTATATCAGGCGCATCCTCGACAAGGAAATGATCCGCCTCGGCAAGGAGCCTGGCTTTTACAACGGCCACGTTCCCTCCACGGCCATCAACTCCATGATCGCTTCGCTTTGCGCCGTGCTGTTCGGCTTCAACCGCATCGTGCTGTCCAACGAGCGTTCAGCCAGCGAAGGCAATGTCGTGTTTGACGGGCGCGAGGCCAACCACCAATATTCCAAGTCGCTGGATTTCGAACGCGCCATCGCCGCCATCCTCGCCGATGCGACCGGCGGCGCCCTCCAATACTTCTCCCTCCTCCGCCCTTATTCCGAAGCCCGCATCGCCGCCCTGTTCTCGCGCGAAAACCGCTATGATCGAGTGTTCTCCAGCTGCAACCAGAACTTCCGGCTCGCCGGCCATGACGGGCCCCTCTGGTGCGGCCACTGCCCCAAATGCCACTTCGTGTTCCTGATCTTTGCCCCGGTCATGGCCAAGGCCCGCCTCCTCTCGATCTTCGGGCAGAACCTGCTCGACAACCCCGAAAACGAGCCCTCCTTCCGGGAACTGACCGGGCTTGCCGGGCAAAAGCCCTGGGAATGCGTCGGCGAAATCCTCGAAGCCGCCGCCTGCCTTCATGCACTGGGCACCCGGGCCGACTGGGCAGGTGACACGATCGTCACTCGGCTCAAAGACGATCTGGAAGCCCAATACGGCATCGCCACCTTGGCTGCCGCTCTGGCCGATTTGATGACCGATAGTTCCGACAACCTGATCCCCGCCGAGGTGCTTGCCGCGGTGTCTCCCCATGCAGCTTGACGCGCCGGTGCTCCTTTATGGCGCGGGCCGCGAGGCGCTTTC
>JAQGKH010000149.1 GCA_028290225.1 Devosia sp.
CAGTAAAACTGCGTAGACGACACCGCACCGTGCCGTTCGCCGGCCCGGGTTACCGTTCGCCAACGGCTTGGCCGTCAAACAAGGCTGCACGCCCATGCTCCCCCTCTTGCCCCCATTCGCCCGTTCCAACACCGGGTCAAGGCGCCTGCTGGCCGGCCTGGTTACCGGTTTGCTGCTGGGCAGCAGCGCTATTGCCTCGGCGCAGCAAGCCCCACCACCCCCATCTGTTGCTCCCACCGCGCCAGGCCTCAGCGCCCCCGATAGCGCGCCGCCTCCACCATTGCCTGCGGCCGAGGTGCCGCCGGTGGCCCAAGCCCCGGCCGCCCCCGCTTCCGTGCCGGAACTGATCACCCAGGTCGAAGCCGGCGATATCGAGGCGCTGCTGCCCCTGGCTCTGGCTTATCGCTCCGGCACCGGGGTGGAGCAGGATTTGAACCGTGCTGCCGAGCTGTTCACCCAGGCGGCGCAAGCCGACGTAGAAGGGGCCGATGCCGCTCTGGTGGGTCTGGGTTACACCATCAAGGCCGGCAATGGCGTGCCAGCCGATCCCGTGCGCGCCAGCCAGATTTTTCAGTCGGCCGTCGATGCGGGGGTCGCTGAAGCCTTGCTGCCCCTGGGCTTTGCCTACCGCTCCGGCGAAGGCGTCGAGCAGGATCTGAACCGCGCTGCCGATCTGTTCACCGAGGCGGCCCAGGCCGGCATCGAAGGGGCGGGCGGCGCTCTGGTCGGGCTTGGCTATGCCTTCAACTCGGGCAATGGCGCCCCGCAGGACCCGGCCCGCGCCACGCAGCTGTTCGAAGCGGCCGTGGCCGCCGACATCCCCGAAGCCCTGCTGCCGCTTGGCTTTGCTTATCGCTCCGGCACGGGGGTCGAGCCCGATATCGATCGTGCCATTGAACTTTTCACCGCTGCGCTCGATGCCGGCATTGCCGATGCCGGCGGCGCCCTGGTCGGCCTTGGTTATGCCTTCAACTCCGGCACCGGCGTGCCGCAGGATCGGGCCCGGGCAGTCGGCATTTTCCAGGCTGCCCTGGATGCTGGGGTCAACGACGCCCTGCTGCCACTCGGCTTTGCTTATCGCTCCGGCAATGGCGTTGAGCAGGACGTCGATCGCGCGATTGCGCTGTTCACGCAGGCTCTTGAGGCCGGCGTCGAAGGCGCTGGCGGAGCCTTGGTGGGTGTAGGTTATGCGCTCAATTCGGGCGAAGGCGTGCCCGAGGACCCCGAGCGCGCCGTGGCCATTTTCAACCTGGCCCGCCAAGCCGGCGCACCGGAAGCCCTGTTGCCGCTGGGCTTTGCTTACCGCTCCGGCAAAGGCGTCGAGCAGGATGTGGATCGCGCCATCGAACTTTTTGTGGAAGCGAGCAGGCAGGGCGTCGAGGGCGCGAGCGGCGCCTTGGTGGGCCTGGGCTATGCCTTCAATTCCGGCAATGGCCTGCCCAGGGATCCCGCCCGCGCGGTTGAAATCTTCAAGACGGCGCTGGATGCAGGGGCCATGGAGGCCTTGGTGCCGCTTGGCTTTGCCTATCGTTCCGGCAATGGCGTCCGCGCCGATTCGAAAACGGCCATCGATTATTTCCGGCGCGCTGCGGCGCAGGGCATGGAGGGCGGCGGCACCGGTCTGCGGTTCGTTGATGCCAATGCCTATGTCAGCCTGTTGCAGGAAGAACTGATCGCGCGAGACCTGTTGAGCGGCACCCCAGACGGTCGCGCCAATCAGCGCACCATCCGGGCCTTTCTCCAGTTCTGCCGTCAGGCCGGCATCGAGCGCGTGTGCCAGAAGGGCCCGCTCGATCCTGATGCCATCGAAGCCGTGATCAAGGAACTCGCGGGCGACGCCTGATCTGGCCCACGCCACCCACTCAATGTCATCCCGGCCTTGAGCCGGGATCCATCCTGAGATCTCGTGATCAACCCGGCGGAACCCAGTGTGACCCCGCTCCCAAGCCGATCACTGGCCCGCTAACCCCTATGCAGCACGCCGCCTCGGATGGTGAACTCCGCTGCCGTCGTCACCACCGCGTTCGTGCCTTCATCCGCAACAAACACGCTGGCAAAGCCAGCCGGCACAGTTCCGTCGTCAGCGACAAGGATGGTGGCCGAAGCGCTCACGCCTGTGTCGGCCTCCTGGTCCCCCGTAACGATCCGCACCTGCCGCCCCAACCGCCGCAACTGCCAGCGCAACAGGCGGGCAAACACCTCCGCGGCCCAGCCCGAAACCGTTACGGATTGGCCCGCAACGGCACTTGCCAATTCCCGCGCCGGCCCGATCAGGTGTTGGTGGGTGAGGATCAGTTCGGCGGCCTCCGCCAGGTCGGCGCACATGAAATCGGGCTCGAGCGGCAGGATGCCGTCCTGCGCGCCAAAGCCGGTCCGCACCCCGATCGTGCACACGCCGGCCGCTTCACCAGCCCCAAAATCGGGCGTCCGGTCACCGACAATGAACGAGCGTCCCAGATCGATGTTGAACTGCGCGGCGGCCTGCAGCAGCAGGCCGGGCGCCGGCTTGCGGCAATCGCACGCGATCTTGAGTTCTGGCCGCTCCCCGACGAACCCGCCCTGCGGATGATGCGGGCAGACATAATAGCCATGCACATAGGCGTGCTCCGCCCCCAGCAGCGCATCCACGCGCTTATGGGCATCGGCAACATCCGCCTCGCTCAGGAACCCCTTGGCAATACCCGGCTGGTTGGTCGCGACAACTGCCAGAAAATCGGAGCGGATGATGCGGCCCACGCCATCGGCGCTGCCGGGCAGGAGGGCGACCCCATCTTGCTTGACCGCGTCGCCGCGCTCTTCGATCAACACGCCATCACGGTCGAGAAACACCGCCTGCTGGGCAAAGCCGATATTGCGGCGGGCGACCTTGCCCTTGATCACATCCGCTTCCACGGCGCTGCGCCTGCCGGGCGTGCCGACATCCTTGGCATATTCGGGCGTGTTGTAGCCGGCGAGCGGCTCGCTTGCGGCGAGCATGCGCGGGAAAATGTCGAGGCCGAAATCGGCAAACTGCCCCGCCATGATGAAATCGGCGCAGCGGCGTTGCAGCAGGTAGATGCCGGCATTGACGAGGTTCGGCACCAGCCGCTCCGGCTCGCGTGTCTTGGTGTGAAACGCCGTCACCCGCCCGCTGGCATCGGTTTCCACCACATCGCTGTCGAATGGATGATCGTTGGGGTGGACCACCAGCGTCGCCACCACCCCATGCGCCGCATGAAACTGCGCCACCCGCGCCAGGTCGATATCGAAGATGATATCGCCATAAAGCACGAAGAAGTTCTCGTCGAGCAGCGCTTCGGCTTGTTTGAGCGATCCGGCGGTGCCCAGGGGAGCGCTTTCGCGCTGATAGGTGATCTGCAAGCCAAACCGCTGCCCATCGCCGATTTCGGCGGCGAGTTCTTCGCCCAGATGCCCGGTCAGGATCAGCACCCGCTTGATCCCATAGCGCTGCGCCACAGCCAGTTGGTGCTCCAGCAGTGGCTTGCCGGCAAGCTCCACCAGCGCCTTGGGTCGACGCTCCGCTAAGGCACCCAATCGGGTGCCCTTGCCGCCGGCGAGAATAACCGCTTGTTCGATCATCAAAAGTTACGTTGCCCGATCAGCGCTTCGGGCATCAAGGACAGCCGGATGAACTGCGCCAGGGCATGCAGCAGCGATTGGTGCAGGTCTTCGACCACGCCGTAGTTCTGGGAGTCCACATGCAGGTTGACATCGGCGAGCCCGGCCGAGCGGCCACCCGAAAACCCGGTCAGCGCGATGCTTGCCGCCCCGTTGTCCCTGGCCCATTGCACCGCCCGCACGATATTCTCCGAATTGCCCGAGGAACTGATCGTGATCAGCAGATCCCCCTTGCGCCCAAAGCCTTCGAGCTGGTGCGAGAAGGTGTCGGCATAGCTCATATCATTGCTGATGGCGGTGAGAATCTCGGCGCCGCCCGCCAGTGACTGGATGCGGGGGCGCAACTGGTTATCGGTACGCATGCCCTTGGCCATGTCGCAGACCAGGTGATTGGCGACCGCCGCCGACCCGCCATTGCCGCACAAAAACAGCGTCCCATCGCGATCAAGGCAGTCGCGCATGGCGCCTTGCGCCCTCTCCAACGCCTCGCGGGAGACGCTTTGGGCCGCCCGCGCCATTTCGGCGGCATAGCCATCGAAGAACTCGGCCATGCCGGTTACCCGGCGCGCTGGAAAGCGGATCAACGGCGTTCTCCTTGGAATGCAGATATGAATAACGTGTTATTACCTACGATATTCCTCGGATAGATTTATGTCACCAACCCCGAGCCGCAGAACCGCGATCTTGGTTACTGCCGGTGGTGAATAACGAGGAAGCAGAACCAAAGGCCCGGCGGCTGTTCTGGCGCATGAGCCGCAGCCGTCTCACACATCGCCGAGAAGACGCGCCGAGCCACACCAGAAAAATTATGGGCGTGAAAACAACGCGGCGCTGCGATGCACCTCGCCATTCAAGTTGCTGCTGCGCTGATGCTGATTGTTGCTTGGCGGTAGTCCATGACGACTGTGTGCAATTTTATCTATTAACCTGTGGAGTTAGCGATCTTGCCGGTAACAGCTTGATCGCAAGCCTATTAACGTCTTGGTAACCTTCACGGGCGGCAGCGGTGCCGTGCTGGCGAAGGGCGGAGACGCAGCAATGGACCATCACGCGAGCGGCACTGGGAAAATTGCGGAGGCGCTGCGATCCTTGTTGCTGGCCGGCCTGGCACTCGGCATGCTGCAATCAGCGGCGCTCGCTGAATCCGCCCCCGTGCCCACTGGCTTTCAGTTCCTCTGCATGGATCACCCCAGGGAATGCCGAGGCGGCGGCGCCAGCTCAGTCCAGGTCACCCCGCAATTGCTGTCGCTGCTCAATGAGGTCAACAAATCGGTCAATGCCAGCATCAAGCCGGCGCCGTTCGAGCCCATCGACATCTGGTCGCTCAATGTGAGCCAGGGTGACTGCGAGGATTACGTGCTGGCCAAGCGCCGCGCGCTCATCCGCCGCGGCGTCCCGGCCAGTGCCCTCAGCATTGTGTATGCGCTGCGCAATGGTGGCGGTCACGCCATCCTTGCCCTCCATACCAACGAAGCGACGCTGGCGCTCGACAACATGAGCTCGCGCATCAAGCCGCTCAATCGCACCGGGTACAAGGTGGTATCGATGTCCGGGCCCGATCCGCGCGTCTGGTATCGGCCTTGAAGCTCGCCTCGCCCCCGAGCGGGCCCGAATCGTTCATAATCCGTTCATCATAATGGCAACTTGACGGCGCTCGTATGCGCAAGATGCCTCCGGCGGCCCTTGCTTTAAAGCCATTTTTACTCGCGTCGCCGATCTTGGCCAAAGACCGGAGACCACCATGAAACGCAACAACATCAACAAGCTTGCAGCCGCCATTGCTGCCTCGGCGCTGGTCGGCGCGACCGTTGTGCCGAGCTTCTCCTATGACGTTGACCCCGCCATGTTCCTGGACCTGGTCGAGCAGCAGGTTGCTGCCGATCAGACCCAAACCGCCCAAGCACTTGTTCAACGCCTTCAATCCTTTGGCGTGCGCACCATCATGATCGGCGACATCGAGGTCACCCTGGCCGAACTGCTCGCCATCCTGCTCGATCCCACCCCGGAATCGCGCGCCGCCATCGCCGATCTTGCCGCCGCAGCCCGTACCGGCAATATTGCCTTTGTGACCGCCAACCGCACGCTGCGCTCCGTCGACTCCGCCCAGTTCGACAGCTTCCCCGTGGGTTCCGCCGGCTAGGTTAACGCTGGAGTAACCATAATCTCCTATCCTTCCGCAAGTTCGGCCCCCGAATTCCGCGGAAGGTTCACGACGTGCTCAGTCTCATTTTGCCAGTGCGCAACTGGCCGCTGGAACGTGTGCAGGCCTGTCTCGCGAGCTTTGTCGCCCTAGGCTCGGACAAGCTCAGCGAGATACTGGTCATCGATTTCGGATCCGACGAGCCCATCGTGCTCGAAGCCAGCGATCCCATGATCCGGCTGATCCGGCTGGAAGCGCAGCTGTGGAGCCTGGCCGAGGCCATCAATGCCGGCGTGCTGCTCGCCCGCAATGAGCTGATCGCCAAGACCGATGCCGACATCCTGATCGGCCCCGCCAGTCGAGCCGAGTTCGACCGCATGGTGTCGGACCTTGAGGCCAGAAGGTTCGGCCTCGGTGTTGTCCAGGCCACCGATCTGCACGAATCGCTCGACACCCCGGCCGCGCTTGCTGCAGTCCTGGCCGGCCAGGAGCCTCTCGGGCGGTTGCGTCCCAAATGGGGGCAGGGTGGGCTGGTCTTTTTCAGCAAGTTGCTCTGGGATCAGATCGGCGGCTTTGACTCACGCTTTACCGGCTGGGGCAACGAAGACAACGACTTTGCCGAACGCGTACGCCGGGCGGGCCATCGCATCGGCTGGGCCGAGCGGGATGCGCTGCAGATCTTCCATGTCTGGCATCCACCCTCCTATGCGGCCACCGGGGTGATCAGCCAGCGGCTACGGAACCAGAAGATTGCCAAGGACGACAAGAGCGTCTTGCGCCCAGTCGCCTTTCGCCATTCCAACTTCGAGGCACTGAGTGCTCCGGCACTGCGGCGAGCCTCGCCATTGGTTACCCTCGGTATCGCCACCACGGGCCGGCTCAATCGCAATCGCATGATCCGCGAGGCCATCAACAGCTTCAAAGGCCAGATCGATCAGGACTTCGAAATCCTTGTGGTCGATAACGGCTCCACCCCCGAAGATGTGGCTGACCTGAAAACCAATTTGGATGCCATCCGCTGGACCGACCAATTGCGGCTGGAAACCACCGAGCAGCCGTCCATCCCGGCGGCGCGCAACATGATCTCGCAACTGGCGCGGGGCCGTTATATCTGCGTTGTCGATGATGACGACATCGCCTTTTCCAATCGCTTGGCCGATCACCTCAAGGTCATGCAGGGGGACGGGCTGCTGCACGGCTCTCACGGCGGCTGGATCGATTTTGACCAGTCAACCGGAGTGATCGAGCGCAATGGGGGCAAGCACCGTACCCCCGCCACGCTGTTGCGGGGCAGTGGCAAGATCACCGCTCACCCGGCAAGTTTCTACCGCACCGATGTGTTGCGGGCCGTTCCCTATGACGAGGCGTTTGCCCTTGGCTCAGATCTCGATCTGGCGCTGCGGCTCGCCACGCTGGGTTTCTCGGTCGGACACACCAACACCTATGTGACCCTGCGGCGTTATCACTCCACCAATGTCACCATCACGGGACAATCCAACCAGGTTTCCAACGGCGCGACGGCGCGCAGTCGTGCCCTTGCAACCTATGCCTGGCAAAAGATCGAAGCGCTGACCGACCTGGCCAAGGCCAACGACAAGGAAGCCTATTGTCGCAACCAGCTGGCGATCGACAGCCTGGCCGAGCTTATCCCGGGCTATACCGGTCAATGGCAGATCTATGTCCCCATCTCGGCCTTGACCTCAGCGGCCCGTGCGCCCGTTGAACCTGAAAGGGCGCCATTCCCCGCCGAGCCAGCTTTGATAGAGGTCGACTATTCGGCGGGTCGCAGCCAGCAAATGGCCGTAGGGCAGGCGCCCTCAACCGCGCTGGCACAACTCAACAGCACGCTGCTCGAAGCTGTCCTCGCCATAGCTCCGGGCGACATCTGCACCAAGCATTCGGGCCTGAACCAGCCGATCTATTTCCGCTCCGAACCGATCTCGGGCCTGCGCAAGGCGAGGCGGGCGAAAAGCGCCATTGAAGAGCTCATCAAGCTTCCATCCCAGCTTAACTCCGTGCGCCAGGGCGAACTGGACCGTGAGGTGCCGTTTGCCTGGAACGCCCTGGAGATCAAGCCGGGCGAGCGGGTGCTGAAGTCTGAAGAATATGGCGATCTGTCATCCCTGCTGATGAGCCTCGCCAGAGTCGAAGCGCGCTCCTTGATGGGGCAAACGCTGTCCATTGTGTCTGATTTCGGTGACGAAGGTCAGACCTACTTTCTCGTCAGCCCTCCTATCAAAGGGTATGAGGAGGTGCAGAGCATTAAGTTCACGCTGGAACGCCGCACTGGCATGGCTTTCCATCAGGTCGCAACCAATGGCGTTCCAAGCGAACTGACATTGTCATCAAGGGCCCATTGATGCGTTACCAAGCAAGCTATGACGATGTGCTGGGCGAAACGCGCGTCCAGCTCTCCAGCAATTGCTACACCGATGCCTTTCCGCTGCTGCACACGATTGTGTTCCGCCGGCAGGAAATTGACCTGCACAGCCAAAGCCTGCCCCTGGCCTGCGCGATTTTAACCGCTCGCTTTTGTGGCGAGGTGTTTGAATTCTCCGGCACCAAGATCGGCAACGATTATGCCGAAACTATTCGCCGCATCATCGGGCCCAACACCAATGTTACCTCCGTGGATGGGCATCATCGCACCATTTCCTCGGGCGAATTGGATATCTTGTCGGAGCGGGCGAGGGCCGATCAGCGCGCCGAGCCCATGCAGCGGTCACGCGACAATACCGCTTTTACCCGGATCGACTGGTCGGGTGACTTCGTCTCCACCGACACGCGGAACTCGCAGCATTATGCCTTTGGCGCCTACCACACCAATGCTGAATTCTTTGCCTCGGGGGCGCATGTCTCCATCGCTATTGGGCTGCTGCATGGCCGGGATCGCTGCCGCAACCTTTTCGTTGCCACCGACAAGGACAGCTCCGTTGCAGAACTGCGCGCCCTCGGGGACGCTTTGCGCTGTGTATCGGTTTCTCTGGAACCTCTCACCTAGCGGCCGGCCCGGGCTGGCTGCGCGGTAAGCTCAACACCAGCTCCCGATCTTAACTTGCCATCAGCCCAACTCGTGGCATGCTGGAGCAAGGCTTGGAGACCCGGGATGGGCGTAGCGGTTCGATTTGGCGCCACATTAGTGTGTCTGGTGCTGCTGTACGCCCTGGCGGTCGGCGGGGCGCTGCGATCCATCGATATGAGCCTGCGCGATCTGAGGCTGGCGGCCAACGCGGTGCCCGCCAGCGGCTCCACCATCGTGGTGGATATCGATAGCGCCAGCCTGGCAGAGATCGGGGTCTGGCCTTGGCCCCGCAGTCTTTATGCGAAGGTTCTGGATCGGTTGGTGGAAGCCGAGGCGGCCGATATCGCCTTCGATATCGACTTCAGCAGCCGCAGCCAAGCTGATGAAGATCAACAGTTTGCCGCGGCGCTGGAACGGGCCGGTGGCTACGCCTTTCTGGCGGCATTCCAGCAACTGACGGGAGGGGACGGGCAGATTGCCCTGTCCATGCCAATCGAGCTTTTGCTTGAAAAGGCGGCGCCGGTGCTCGTCAACGTCTTTCTGGATTCATCGGGCCAGGCCAAGTCCTTTCTATCTCGCCTCAGCACAGAGCAAGGCGAGGTCCTGGCCCTGCCGGTTGAGCTTGTGCCTGGTGGCGACGCCTTGCCGCGCAGCGTCAACATCGATTTCAGCATCGATGCCCGCACTATTCCCCGGATTTCGTTCGCCGATGTGCTGGCGGGCCGGGTCGACCCGCAAGCCATCCGCGACAAGCAGGTCATCATTGGCGCCAGCGCCATCGAATTGCGGGACCTGTTCTCCATACCTCGTTTCGGGGTGATCGCGGGCCCGGTGCTCCAGGCCATCGGGGTAGAAACGCTTAAGTCTGGCCGCATCGTCACGGACCTGCGCCTCTGGCCGTCCATCTTGGGCCTGCTGGCGACAGCCTTGATGTTGTTGCTGCTGCGTTCGCGACTGCGTCTATGGCAAACCGGTCTTGTTGCATCGAGCCTTTCGGTACTGTGGGAGGCAGGGGCCACTTTGTCCTACGGCACCTTGCAGGTGAGCTTCGATACGGGAATATTCCACGCCGGCATCGTGGTTCTGCTCGTACTGGCGGTCGCCGACGAGGCCTCCGTACAATATCGCGGCCGGGTCGCGGCCTTGCGCCGCCTGACCTACCTGGCCCGCCATGATCAAACCACCG
>JAQGKH010000219.1 GCA_028290225.1 Devosia sp.
CTAGCCGGCCCGCTTGGCATAGGTGAGGATGGCATTGCCCTTGCTGGTTTGCTGCAGGCCCTTGAGCTCGAGCCGGGTGGTGGGGTCATCGGCGCCGAACAAATGGCGGCCCCTGCCTGATATCACCGGGTGCACGATCAAGGTCATCTCATCCATGAGGCCGGCGAGCAGCAATTGCCGGACCAGCGACATGCCGCCCATGGCCGCGATCTCCCCGCCGGGCTGGTTCTTGATTTCGCGCACAAATTCGAGCAGGTCGCCCTCGATCAGCTGGGCATTGCTCCAGCCCAGCGGCGCCGATGAATTGCGCGATGCGACATATTTCGGCACCGCATTGATGAAATCGGCAAAATCATTGTCCTGGGACGCCGTGGGCCAATAGCCCGCCCACTGCTCAAACCCGACCCGGCCCATCAGCACCGTATCAACCACCGCCATGGTCTTGCCGAGCAGCGCCCCCAGTTCATCGTCGAAACTGTCGAACTGGAACAAATTGGGCGCCTCGGCCACCCCATCCACGGAGTAGAACAACCCGGCTATGACTTTACGCATGATGGTCCTCGCTGATACGGGCGGCCGTCATGGCTGCCAATTGCTCTAGCGACGAATGGGCCGGGATGGATGCGACAACCCGGTTGATTTTGTTGCGAACCGATCCAGACGCGCGCGATGTCATCCCTTGAGCCGGGATCCATCCTGAGCTGTTGGTGTGGCCCCGACATGGCCCGCGCCCCCAAGGCAATCTTGGGGGGCCGACGCCATCTCGTGATGGGCCCCGGCTCAAGGCCGGGTGACAACAGGGGCTCGATGGCGCCAAGGCATGGCCGCGGAAGAGCGACGCCCGGTTTTCCCGGGCGTTCTCCTTTCGATCGCCCCCGTGGCTCGACACGCTCGCCATGGGGGCTGCAGCTACCCCCAATGCGCCAGCACGGCCAGCAACAGCAGGGCGACGATATTAGTGATCTTGATCATCGGGTTGACGGCGGGGCCGGCGGTGTCCTTGTAGGGGTCGCCGACGGTGTCGCCGGTGACGGAGGCCTTGTGCGCGTCCGAGCCCTTGTGGTGAACGACGCCGTGAGAATCGGTAAAGCCGTCCTCAAAGCTCTTTTTGGCGTTGTCCCAGGCGCCGCCGCCCGCCGTCATGGAGATGGCGACGAACAACCCGGTGACGATCACGCCCATCAGCATGGCGCCCAGGGCCGAAAAGCCAGCCGCCGCCCCCGCGATCCAATAGATGACGAAGAACACGACGATGGGCGACAGCACCGGCAAGAGCGAGGGCACGATCATTTCGCGGATGGCGGCACGGGTGAGCATATCCACGGCCCGGGCATAATCGGGCTTGGAGGTGCCCGCCATGATGCCCGGATCGGCCTTGAACTGGCGGCGCACTTCCACCACCACCGACTGGGCGGCGCGCCCGACGGCCGTCATCGACATGCCGCCAAACAGGAACGGCAAGAGCCCGCCGAACAGGAGGCCGACCACCACATAGGGATCGGCGAGCGAGAAGGTGAGCGTGCCCATGCCCTGGAAGATCGCCGGGGCATCGGGCAGGCTCGAGAAGTAGATCAGATCCTGCGTATAAGCGGCAAACAGGACGAGGGCGCCAAGGCCGGCCGAGCCGATGGCATAGCCCTTGGTGACGGCCTTGGTGGTGTTGCCAACCGCATCGAGCGCATCGGTGTTGTGCCGCACTTCTGCCGGCAGGCCCGCCATTTCGGCAATGCCGCCGGCATTGTCGGTGACCGGGCCGAAGGCATCGAGCGCCACGACGATACCGGCCAGCGCCAGCATGGTGGCAACGGCAAAGGCAATGCCGAACAGGCCCGCCAGCGAATAGGTGACGATGATGCCGGCAATGATCACCAGCGCCGGCAGCGCGGTGGATTCCAGCGACACCGCCAGGCCCTGGATCACATTGGTGCCGTGGCCGGTGACAGAGGCCTCGGCGATGGAATTGACCGGGCGGCGGCCGGTGCCGGTATAATATTCGGTGATGACGATGATGAGCCCGGTGATGGCGAGGCCAGTCGCTCCGCACCAGAACAGCGACCAGGGGGTGAAGCTCTTGTCGCTGGCCTCGATAAGCAGGTTCATGTCCCCGAACATCAGCCACAGCACGGGCAAGAGCGCCACGAGCGACAGGATGCCGGTGGCGACGATGCCCTTGTAGAGCGCGCCCATGATGTTGTTGTCGGCGCCCAGCTTGACGAAATAGGTGCCGGCAATGGAGGTCAGAACGCAGGCCCCGCCAATGGCGAGCGGCAGCACCATGCCGGTGAGCTTCAGGCCCTCAGGCAGGATGATCGCGGCCAGCACCATCGTGGCAACAATGGTCACCACATAGGTTTCGAACAAATCGGCCGCCATGCCGGCGCAATCGCCGACATTGTCGCCCACATTGTCGGCGATGGTGGCGGGGTTGCGCGGATCGTCCTCGGGAATGCCGGCTTCCACCTTGCCCACCATGTCGCCGCCAACATCGGCGCCCTTGGTGAAGATGCCGCCGCCCAGGCGCGCAAAGATCGAGATCAGCGAGGCGCCAAAGCTCAGCGCGACCAGCGCGTCGATAACCGTGCGGCTGGTGGGATCAAAGCCCATCCCGGTCAGCACCAGGAAGTAAACGGTTACGCCCAGAAGCCCGAGCCCCGCCACCAGCATGCCGGTGACAGCGCCGGACTTGAAGGCCAGATCGAGCCCGCGGGCGAGCGAGGTGGTGGCGGCCTGGGCGACGCGCACATTGGCGCGCACCGACACATTCATGCCGATAAACCCGGCGGCGCCCGACAGGACGGCCCCCAGCAGGAAGCCGATGGCGGCATAGGTCCCCAGCAAGAACCAGGCGGCAATGAAGATCACCACGCCGACAATGGCGATGGTGGTGTATTGCCGCTTGAGATAGGCCGATGCGCCTTCACGCACCGCCGCCGAGATTTCCTGCATGCGCGCCGATCCGGCATCGGCCGCCAGCAGGGTTTGCGTGGTGATCACGCCATAAACAACACTCAGACCGCCGCAAACGACGATCAGCCACAAAGCTAAAGTCATCCAAAAGTCCCCTCACTCCTTGAGGGTTCGCCCCGGCGCCGCCGATCCTCCAATCGGCTAAGGGCCGGCTCCTCCGCGAACCCCCTTAGGGGGATGATGCGGGGGTTTGCGCGGCAAGGCAATCGCTAATGCGATGTTTTGTCGCGGCTTGTTTGCACCAGCGCGGCGAGCGCGGCATCGAGCAGCGCACCATCGCCACCGATGCGCAGGGTCTTGAGGCGGGCGGTGTGGCCGGCGGTGATGGAGATGGCGGAAGGCGACACGCCGAGCGTGGCAGCCAGCAGCGTCATTAGGGCGGCATTGGCCCGGTTCTTGTCGGGTGGGGCCGCGACCCGCAGCTTGAGCACGCTATGGCCATCGGCGAGCACCATGATGCCCTCGACTGCGCTGCGGCCCGCATTGGGCGTGACGCGCAGATGGAGGGTCACCCCGGCAGCATCGAGCCGCCAGGGCAGCGCCGGCTCAGATGACGTTGGGATAGCCGTAGCGCAGGATCACCTGCTGGATGAAAAAGATGATCAGGAACAACACGATGGGGCTGATATCGAGCCCCGAAAAATTGGGCAGCATGTTGCGGATGGGGCGCAGCACCGGTTCGGTCAGCTGGTTGACCATGCGCCAGATGGTGGCGACGAGCTCGTTGCGGGTGTTGATCACGTTGAACGAGATCAGCCAGCTCATGATGATCATGATCAGGACCACCCACCAGTAGAGCTGGAGAATGACCATGATGACATCGAGAATGGCGGCCATGAGGGGATGATCCTTGGGAACTGATAGGGGCTATCTAGGGCGGCAATCCGGCAACGGCAAGGGCGGGGCTAGCCGATGGACTTGATCGGCTTCCAGGTCACGAAACGATAGACATAGATCACGACCGCCAGCACCACGACCCCGGTGGAGACCGGATCAACCCAGGCTTCCACGGCATGATAGCCTTCATGGAGCAAAAAGCCGGCAGCGGTCAAAAGCCCGGTCCAGAGCACGGTGCCGACTGCCGAAACGGCGATGAACCGGCCGAACGGCATCGCGGCAAGCCCCGCCGGCACCGAAATCAGGGTGCGGATGGCGGGGATCAGCCGGCCCAACAGGATCGCCCAGGTGCCATAGCGATCAAACCAATGAACCGCCTTGTCGATATCGTCCTCGCTGACCGTGGCGATGCGCCCCAGCCGATTGCACAGAGCAGTGAAACGATGCAGCCCGAGCAGGCGCGCGGCAAAATACCAGGCGGAAGTGCCCACGAGCGACCCCAGCACGCCCGCCAGCAGCACGAGCCAGCCATTGAGCTGGCCGCTGGCGGCGACATAGCCGGCAAAGGGCATGATCAGCTCGGACGGAATGGGGGGAAAGATGTTCTCGGCCACCATCAGGAGGAAGATTCCGAGATAGCTCCATTGCGTGATGAAGCCGATGATCCACTCGCTCATGATCCACTCCCGATGCACTGGCGCGCACCATCGCCGCAAAACGCCAATAAACAGTAAGGGCCCCGTTGTTGCCAACGAAGCCCCGGGTGTTTTTAGCCGACCTTGCTGCCACGCAGCGCGCGCTTGCGGTCATTGGGGTCCAGCCAGATCTTGCGCAGGCGGATCGACTTGGGGGTCACCTCGACATATTCGTCTTCGGCGATATAGCCCAGCGACTGCTCCAGCGTCAGCTTCTTGGGCGTGGTCAGGCGCACCGCTTCGTCCTTGGAAGTGGTGCGGATATTGGTGAGCTGCTTGCCCTTGAGCGCGTTGACCTCGAGGTCGTTCTCGCGGGAGTGCTCGCCGATGATCATGCCTTCATAGATGTCGACGCCGGCGTCGATCATGATCGGGCCGCGATCTTCGAGGTTCCACAAGGCAAAGGCCACGGACTGGCCGGTGCCGTTGGAGATCAGCACACCGGTGCGACGGCCCGGCAGATCGCCCTTGTAGGGCACGAAGGCGTGGAACAGGCGGTTGAAGATGGCGGTGCCGCGGGTGTCGCTCAGCAATTCCGGCTGGTAGCCGATCAGCGCGCGGGTCGGCACGAGGAGCCGGATGCGGGTGCGGCCCACGCCCGAGGCGCGCATATCGGTCAGCTCGCCCTTGCGCTCGGTCAGCTTCTGCACGACCGTGCCGGTGAACTCATCATCGACGTCGATGATCACTTCCTCGATCGGCTCGAGCTTTTCGCCGTTTTCTTCCTTGA
>JAQGKH010000265.1 GCA_028290225.1 Devosia sp.
GGCGGCTTGCGGATATTGCTCCAGTCGATCTTGTCATAGGTCCAGGGCAGCAGATAGGGCCCCACAAAGGCGAACAGGATGATCAAGCCGATCAAGAAGATCGACACCACCGCCGCCTTGTTGCGCACCAGCCGCCGCGTCGCGTCCTGCGTCAGCGAGCGCCCCTTGGGGCCGTCCGCTTCGAGTGCCTTGGCATAATCGGAAAGAATGGCGTCCTTGCCCGTGATGCCGGCCATCAGCGCAGCCTCACTTTCGGGTCGAGCCAGGCATACAGCACGTCAACCACCAGGTTCACGGCCAGAATGATGAACATGTAAAGAATGGTCGTCCCCAGCACGAGGCCGTAGTCGCGGTTGAGCGCGGCGCTGATGAAATACTTGCCGATGCCGGGCAAGGCGAAGATCTGCTCCACCACCAGCGAGCCGGTGAGCAGATAGCTCAGCCCCGGTCCCAGATAGGACACCACGGGCAACAAGGCCGGCTTGATGGCGTGCCGCGCCAGGATCAGCCGCGTCCCCAGCCCCTTGGAGCGGGCGGTGCGCACATAATTGGTGCCGAGCACCTCGATCATCGAGCCGCGCATCAGCCGCGCCGTCCGCCCGGCATGGGGCAGCACCAGCACCGCCACGGGCAGCACCAGATGCGCCAGCGAGCCATTCTGCCACCCACCAGCCGGCAGCCAGCCCAGATACACCCCGAACACCAGTTGCAGCACGCTGCCAATCAGGAAATTGGGCACCACCAGCCCGATCATTACCAGCGCCACCAGCAGGTAGTCAGGCAGCTTGTTCTGGTTGACCGCCGAAATCGCCCCCGCCAGCAGCCCCACAATGGTGCCGATCACAAAGGCGGTGAACCCCAGCATCAGCGTGAACGGCAGACCGATCCACAGCATCTGCGAAACCGTGAAGTCGTTATAGACCATGGACGGGCCGAAATCGCCCTGCAGCAGCCGGCCGATATAGATCAGGTACTGGCTGACCAGCGGTTGATCCAGATTGTAGTGGGCGCGCAGATTGGCCAGCGTCTGAGGCGGCAGCGCCCGTTCCCCGTCGAATGGGCCGCCCGGCGCCAGGCGTAATATGAAAAAACACGCCGTTACGGCAATCAGCGCCACCGGCAAAGCCGACAGCACCCGCCGCAGAGCAAATCCGAACATGGGTGAACCTTTCTGGTCCGCCGCAGCAGCATCGCGGTGCGCGCAAGGCGGAGGATGCCGGCGCCACCCGCAAGCGGCGCCGGCTGGAGTGTTACTCGGCCTTGGTCAGCCAGCGCGTGCGGTGGATGTCCTTGGCGTTGTTGACAAAGCCGGTGATCGAAGGCGCCACGACATTCTGGGCTATGTACCAGTAGATCGGGATCGCGCCGACTTCGTCCATGGCGATCTTTTCAGCATCGCCCAGCATCTTGGCGCGGGCGGTCAGGTCGGCTTCGGCTGCGGCCGACTTGATCAGGGCGTCGAATTCCGGATTGGAATAGCGGCCATAATTGTTGCCCCAGTTCATCTGCCCCTCCTGCATGATGCCGGTGGTCAGCAGTTCGAGCGTATTGGACGGATCGGAATAATCCAGCAGCCAGCCAGCGCGGCCAACCTGGAAGTCGCCGGCCCGCAGCGCGTCATAGTGCACGGCAGTTTCGGAGTTGAACAACTCGGTCTTGACCCCGATCTGCTCCCACATGGACGAGATCGCGACAGCCACGCGCTGGTGGTTGTCATTGGTGTTGTATTTGAGCTGCACGGCCAGCGGAGTGGAAGCCGTGTAGCCCAGCCCCTCCATGATCGCCTTGGCCTGCGCCACGCGCTCTTCATAGGAGAGGCCGATCCACTCGGGCTGGTAGGGCGCAACGCCTTCATAGTTCGCGGTACCTTCGGGCACCCAGCCATAGGCGGGCAATTCGCCCGTGCCCAGCACATCGGGGCCAATAACGTCGCGATTGATCGCCATGGACAAGGCCTTGCGCACCTCGACATTGTCGAACGGCGCCTTTTCCTGGTTGATCACATAGTAATAAACGCCCAGGAACGGCGCGAAATAATCCTGCCCTTCCAGATTGGTCTTGATCCACTCGGCCTGATCGGACGGAATATCGGTCAGGATGTCGTATTCGCCGGCGCGGTAGCGCGCGAGTGCCGCCGCCAGATCGTCCTGCACGAAATAGTTGACCTCATCGATCTGCACATTGGCCGCATCGTAATAGGTCTCGGACTTGACCGCCTTCACATAGGAGCCGGGCACCCATTCGGTGATCTTGTAGGGGCCGTTGCCCACGATGTTCTCGGGTGCGGTCCAGCTGTCACCCACCTTGTCCACCAGGTGCTTGGGCACGGGATAAGCGGTGTAATGGGTCAGCGCCTGCAGGAAATAAGGCGTGGGGCCTTCAAGGGTGATCTCGAGCGTCTTGTCATCGATCGCCTTGACGCCCAACTCGTTGAAATCGGTGATCGAGCCTTCCGCCAGTTCCGAGCCGTTCTTGATGGGGAACTGCAGATAGGCATATTCCGAAGCGGTCGCCGGATTGAACAAGCGCTGGAACGCGAACACGAAGTCCTCGGCCGTCACCGGCTCGCCATCGCTCCACTGGATGCCCTCGCGCAGCTTGAAGGTATAAACCAGCCCGTCCTCGGAAACGGTATAGCTTTCGGCCTGCCCGGGAATGGCATCGGCATTGGCGTCTTCCGCCATCAGCCCTTCGATATAATCGCCGATGATGCGGTTTTCCCAATCGCCCGAAGCCTTGTGCGGGTCGAGCGAACCGGGTTCGGACCCGTTCATCATGTTGAGCGTGACGGCCGAAGCCGCGCTGCTCATCAGCAGCGCCATTGCGCCGGCCACCGATACAGCCTTGAGGGTTTGCGTGAAGCTCATGCTCGTCCCATCTCCTTGTGAACAACCTGATGCGTTTTATTGTCCGCTTTGCCGCAATCGCCTGTTTGCCGGCGTTTCTGACCTGCCGGTCAAGATTGCAAGAACGGTAAACCGGCTTTCCGTCCACTGACAAGCAAAAGATTGACCTATGCGTCAACCAACCTGGGTCGGCGGCACCATGCCTGGTGCAAGCACCCGACAAGACAGTCATTGAGCCGTGGAGCGCCGCCAAACAACCGAGGCACGGGCCCCTACACTAGCCGCCAAACACCCCGGCGCGCTGCAGGCCATAGATCACCAGCGCCACCGCGATCAGCAAGGCGAACGGCAGCCAGGCCGGTGTTTCGGGCTTCTTGCGGGGCGGCTTGTCCGGCTTCTTGTCGATCCGCCGGAATTTGACGACATTGTCGCTCACGCTGCCCGCTCCACGATTGCCGCCACGCCCTGCCCGCCCGCCGTGCACACCGACAACAGCGCCCGCTGTCCGGCGCCTTGCGCCAGCAGCTTGGCCGTCAGCCCCAGGATACGCGCACCGGTTGCCGCAAAGGGGTGCCCATAGGCCAGGCTCGATCCCTTCACATTGATACCAGCCGGATCGATCGGCCCGAGCACCTCGTTTCGCCCCAGCACGCTCCGGCAATATTCCGGATCGTTCCAGGCCTTGAGCGTACAAAGCACCTGCGCCGCAAAGGCTTCATGCAGTTCAAACAGGTCAAAATCCGCGAA
>JAQGKH010000280.1 GCA_028290225.1 Devosia sp.
ATCCACTTGGCCCGCAGCGGATCGCCCGGCAGCAGCACCGCATCGGCATAATCGCCGGGCTTGGCGTGGTTGTGGGGGGTCATTGAACGGCTCCTTGGGCATGGGCACGGCAAACCCTGCCACCGCCCGGAACCTGCCGCAAGGCCGGCGCCTTGACGGGGGCGCACACTCGGCCCATCTAGACCACCGACAAAGGGAGCGACGACATGGCCGCCAAGATCTTCATCGATGGGGAAGCTGGAACCACCGGGCTGCAGATCCGCGAGCGGCTGGAAGACCGGCGCGATCTCGAACTGCTCACCATCCCGCCCGAGCGGCGCAAGGATACGAGCATGCGCGCCCAACGGCTCAACGAGGCGGACATCGCCATTCTCTGCCTGCCCGATGATGCCGCCAAGGAAAGCGTGGCGCTGATCACCAATGGCACCACCCGGGTGATCGATGCGTCCAGCGCGCATCGGGTGAACCCCGATTGGGCCTATGGCTTTGCCGAAATGGACCGGGCGCAAACGCAAGCCATTGCCCGAGCCCGTTTCGTTGCCAATCCCGGCTGCTGGCCGCAGGGGCTGATCGCCACCATGCGCCCGCTGATCACGGCTGGCCTGGTTCCTGCCGATTTCGCCCTGACCTATAGCGGCATCAGCGGCTATTCCGGTGGCGGCAAGGCGATGATCGCCGATTATGAAGCGGCGGGCGCCAGCGCCAGTCACTTCATGCCCTATGGCCTGACCTTCGAGCACAAGCACGTGCCTGAAATGACGCTTTATACCGGGCTCGATGCCGCACCGCTGTTTGTGCCCTCGGTGGGCGATTTTGCCCAGGGCATGACCGCCTTTGTACCGCTGCAACTCGCCCAGTTGCCGAAAATTCCGAGCGGACGCGACCTGCATGCGGCGCTGGCTGACCATTATGCCGCCATTCCCGACAGCTTTGTGGATGTGGCGCCCTTCGAGGGCTTGGCCAAGACTCCAGCGCTGGATCCGCAGCGGCACAACAACACCAATCGCATGACGCTCCATGTGTTTGCCAACGACGCGCGCGCGCAGGCCCTGCTCGTTGCCGTTTATGACAATCTGGGCAAGGGCGCTTCGGGTGCGGCGGTGCAGAACCTCAACCTGATGCTGGGCGTCGATGCCCGCGAAAGCCTTGCAGCCTGAAAAACGGGGTGGCGGCGTAACCAGGATTACGCCGCCGAACGGTTTCACCCCAACGCGACTTGACCCCAACTTCGCTTTCGCGCACACACCAGCGCAAAGCGAGGTTTTCCCATGGAAAAATTCACCACCCTGACCGGTGTCGCGGCGCCACTGCCGATCATCAATATCGACACCGATATGATCATCCCCAAGCAGTATCTGAAGACCATCAAGCGCACGGGCCTGGGCACCGCGCTGTTTTCGGAAATGCGCTACCACGAGGACGGCTCGGAAAATCCCGATTTCGTGCTCAACCAGCCCGCTTATCGCGGCGCCAAGATCATCGTTGCCGGGGACAATTTCGGCTGCGGCTCCTCGCGCGAGCATGCGCCCTGGGCACTGCTGGATTTCGGCATCCGCTGCGTGATCTCCACGAGCTTTGCCGATATTTTCTACAACAACTGCTTCAAGAACGGCATCCTGCCCCTGGTGGTCAGCCCCGAACAGCTCAAGCTGCTGCTCGATGATGCCGAGCGCGGCTCCAACGCGACGCTGACGGTTGATCTGGAAGCCCAGACCATCCAGGGCCCCGATGGCGGCACTCTCCATTTCGACATCGACCCCAGCCGCAAGCAGATCCTGCTCGAGGGCCTCGACGATATCGCCGGCACGCTCAAGTCCGACCCATCCATTGCCGGCTTTGAAAGCCGCATGGCCGCGAATCGGCCCTGGCTCTAGGCGTCGCCCGTCAGGAGCCATCAGCAATAACTCCCGAACTGAGACCGGCGCGCATTCGGCGGCGCGCCCGGTTCAGCGCGTTTTGCGCCACCGGCTAGACCTGACGTTTGTGGCGTATGGCTCATGCGTCAGCGGCATTGACCCAACCCCGGCTGCATGGCAGGAAAGTGCTGTATTTACATGCAGCCTGCATAATTTCTGTTCAATGGGATCAAACATGTCCGACGATACGATGCTCGACCGCGCGCTCACTCGCCTGGTGGAGGCTGCAGAGCATCTCCAGATTGATCCGGACGTCACCGAAAAACTCAAATATCCGCGCGAAACCACCAAGACCCGCCTGCTGATTCGCATGGATGACGGCTCGCGCAAATCCTTCCTGGCCTGGCGCTGCCGCTATGACGACACCCGTGGCCCCACCAAGGGCGGCATTCGCTTCCACCCCGACTCGACGGTCGAGGAAGTGGAAACCCTCGCCTTCTGGATGACATTCAAATGCGCGGTGATGAACCTGCCCTATGGCGGGGGCAAGGGGGCGGTGCGGGTGGATCCCCACACGCTGTCCAAGTCCGAGCTCGAGCGCCTGTCGCGCGCCTATGTCCAGGCCTTCGCCAACATCATCGGCCCCGATCGCGATATCCCGGCGCCCGACGTTTACACCAATGCCATGATCATGGGCTGGATGTCGGACGAATATAACCAGATCACCGGCCAGGTTTCCCCCGCGGTCATCACCGGCAAGCCCATCGCCTTGGGCGGATCGCTGGGCCGCAACGATGCCACGGCGCGCGGCGGCTTCTACCTCGTCCGGCATTTGGCGGCTGAACTGGGCCTCGACAAGAACCACACCATCGCCATCCAGGGGTTCGGCAATGCCGGCCAGTTCTATGCCAGCCTCGCCGCCAGCGATGGCAACAGGGTGGTTGCGGTTTCCGACTCCGCTGGCGCCATCCACCGCCCCGAGGGGCTCGATGTTGAAAAGCTGATTGCCGGCAAGAATGCGGGGCGCCGCGTCGCTGATATGGCCCAGGAACTGGGCGCCAGCGTCATTGCGCCCGACGAACTGCTGTCGGTGGAGGCGGATCTGCTGGTTCCCGCTGCGCTCGAAGACATGATCACGGCGCAGAACGCCGGCACGATCAAGGCCAAGGTGATCCTGGAACTCGCCAATGGCCCGGTTACACCCGATGCCGACAAGATCCTCGGCGAGCGCGGTGTCGTGATTCTGCCCGATATTCTCGCCAATGCGGGGGGCGTCACCGTTTCCTATTTCGAATGGGTGCAGAACCGCCAGGGCTATTACTGGGACCTCGAAGAGATCCATGCGCGCCTGCTCAAGATGATGGAACGCGAAGGCCGCGCGGTGTGGAATATCGCCAGCTCCCGCAATGTCTCGGTGCGCTCGGCAGCCTATATCCACGCGCTGGGCCGCCTTGCCACCGCCATTGAAGCGCACGGCACGCAGCCCTTCTTCGTCGGCTAGGAACAACCAACGAAAGCCACCAAAGGGGCCGACTCGCGGCCCCTTTTCTTTGCCCGAGTGGACGCTTGGCCGCCCGACCATGCTTGCGCAATCGGGGAAAAACCCGCTATGTGCGGCCCAAGTGTACCCACCAGTACGGCGAGGAGTTTTCCCCATCATGGCCACCCATTCCCTTTTCCTGTTGCCCGGCGACGGCATCGGCACCGAAATCATGGTGGAGGTGGAAAAGCTGATCGGCTGGACCAACAGCGAACAGCTGACCGACTTCTCGCTCGACAGGGGGCTGGCCGGTGGCGCCGCCTATGACCAGCATGGCGTGGCCATCACCGACGAGGATACCGCCAAGGCCCTCGGGGCCGATGCGGTGATCTTTGGCGCCGTGGGCGGCCCCAAATGGGACAATGTGCCCTATGAGCATCGCCCCGAAGCCGCG
>JAQGKH010000299.1 GCA_028290225.1 Devosia sp.
GCGGATCATCAACAACGGCTCGGTCTCGGCGCATGCGCCCCGCCCCGGCGCGGCCTCCTATACAACCTCCAAACACGCCATCACCGGGCTGACCAAGGCGATATCGCTTGATGGGCGGGCCTTCAACATTGCCTGCGGTCAGATCGATATCGGCAATGTCGCCACTGACATGACAAGCGCCATGAGCAGCGGGGTGCCGCAAGCCAATGGCACGATGGCACCCGAACCGACCTTCGATCTGCGCCATGTGGTGGATGGACTGCTGTATATGGCGGGCCTGCCGCTGGAGGCGAATGTGCAGTTCATGACGGTGATGGCCACGACCATGCCGTTTATCGGGCGGGGATAGGCCGCGTCCAGGCGGCGGGGCTAGCGGGTGGCCCGGTATTGCTCGGCGCCGTTGATCCAGGTGGCGAGCACTTCGTGCTCGGCCGACAGGTGCACGAAGCTGCCGACCGCCCCCGGACGCAGATGCCCGTGCTGAGCACTGATGCCCAGCGCCTGGGCAGGATAAAGCGAGGCCATGCGCAGTGCTTCGTCCCAAGGCAGGCCAATGCTGGCATGCATGAAGCAGACGGCGTCGATCATGTCGAGGTCAGCGCCCGCCAGTGTCCCATCGGCGAGGCGCAGGGCACCATCGGCACGGAAGATGGTGCGGCCGTTGAGGGTCAGGGTGCGTAGATCGGTGCCGGTCTGCGACATGGCATCGGTGACCAGGAAGATGCGCCCTGGCCCGGTCTTGGCACGCAGCGCCAGGGTGATGGCGGCGGGATGGACGTGGATCCCGTCGGCAATTAGCCCGGCGAACACCGAGCCCTGCATCAGCGTGGCGCCGACAAGGCCAGGTTCGCGATGGCCCAACTGGCTCATGGCGTTGAAAAGATGCGTGGTCATGGTCGCGCCAGCCACAATGGCTGAAGTGGCGGTAGCAAAATCCGCGTCCGAGTGACCCAGGCTCACGGTGATGCCGGCTTGCACCAACGCCGCAATCTGTTCAGGGGTCACGGTTTCGGCGGCGACGGTGCACAACAGATTGGGCAGGCGCGTGGCGGCGCTGCAAAGGCGCTCCAGATCCTCGTCCCTCATGGGACGGATCAAAGCGGGATCGTGCGTGCCCTTCCGGGCGGCAGCCAGATGCGGGCCTTCCAGATGAAGGCCAAGAAAGCCGGGCACGCCCGCAGCTGCGGCTTCGATCCCGGCAGCAATGGCTTGCTGGTTAATGGCAACCGTGTCGGTGATGAGGGTGGGCAACAAAGCGGTCGTGCCAAACTGGGCGTGAGCGGCACAGATGGTCCGAATGGCAGCGAGGGAGGGGTCATTGTTGAACAGCACTCCCCCGCCCCCATTGACCTGCAGATCAACAAAGCCGGGGACAATACTGCCACCGGCCAGCAGAACAAGCTGAGCGTTGGATGGAACATCCACCGCAGCGACAATCGCCGAAACCTGGCCAAATTCGATCAGTAGGGCTGCGTCATCATGCCAGCGATCACCATCGAATATTTCGGCTCCGGATATTGCCAGAAGATCGCTCATGGAAAAGTCTTGTGATCCTGTTTGGGTGAGCCGGTAAATTGTGCCGGGTGCAGTTGATGCGCCGCCGGTATAGCACCGAAAGCGGCGGCCGCGAGGCGCAGTTCGGCGGGGAGTTCATGGGCAAGGCCGGCCGTCCTGCGCGCCGGGATTAAAGAGCCGCGTTGAGCCAAGACCTTTCTAACGGACACAGCACCAAGCTGAAGGCACCTGGTGCGGGCTAGCTCGCCAGAGCCGCATCAGCCGATGCTTCTCCGCCAGGGGCCGATCCGTCGCCGACCATTACGTGCCGGTCGGCAGTGATGGTGCAGACCAGTCCGGTTGCCGCGTAATCGAAGCTTACACGGGCGCCCAGATCGGCAGCCAGGGCACGCTCGATCATGCGCGACCCGAAGCCCTTGCCCGTGGGCGGGGCGACCGGAGGGCCGCCGCTTTCGCGCCAGGCGATGGTAAGATGGTCAGGCTCTGCCACTGCCCAGGCAATGGATACCCGCCCCTCCTCGCTCGCCAGCGCACCATATTTGACGGCGTTGGTGCACAACTCGTGGAGAGCCATGGACAAGGAAAGCGTCGCCTTCGGGCGCAAAAACAAGCTTGGCCCCGCGAGCTCGAACCGCTTCCGGCCGTCCCCCTCAAAAGGGCCTATGGCGGCTGCGATGGCCGCCTGCATGTCGGCGCCTTCCACTTCGCCTTCGGTAAGCAGGCGATGGGCATCTCCCATGGCGCGCAAACGCTCGTTAAAGACCCGCAGCGCCGTACCCGACACATCGCCTTCCCGGAAGGTTTGCCGCGCCAGCGCCTGCACCGTGGCCAGGAGGTTCTTGACGCGATGATCAAGCTCACGCGCCAGCAGATCGCGGTGCTGCTCCGCGCGGTTCTGGGCCGCTTGCCGCTCATCGATCTCATCGAGCATGGCATCGATGGCATGGCCGACCTGGTCGAACTCGGCCGAGCCCGGGCCCATACCGGTGCGGGCGGTGTGATCCCCGCTCCGCCAGATGCGGATGGTGTCGACAAGGCGCTGCAACGGACGGCGGATGAAACTGCGTCCGAAGCCCCAGGCTAAAACAGCGGCAAGCAAGCCGCCGCTCAGCGCCAGCCCCACCCCGCGCAATGTTGATTCATTGATGGGCGCAAACGCATCATCAACAGCCGAACCGGCGCTGACATACAATCCCAGCCTGGAGGTAGCCGGCTGGTAGCCGATCACGCGGCGCGTGCCATCCTGGCTGGTGACCTCCAGCGTACCGGGAGCGTCCCCCTGAACCAGGGGCATGAAGCTTTCGGGAATGCGGGTGCCGACAAAGCGCTCGGGGAAAGGCTCGCGGGCGAGGATAATGCCGTTGCGGTCGGCAACGGTGAGGGCACTGCCCTGCTGGAAGGAGCGCCCGGCAATCAGTTCACCCAGATAGTGCAGCGAGATCACGGCGGTCACATAGATCGGATCATTGCCGGGGGGAGAAGCGATCCTGGCGCCCATCGGCAGGCCCGGACCTTGCCCGGTTTCCCTGTAAGTACCGATGGCAAAGTCTCGGGTTGCCAGATCGGCGCGCAGTTGCGCTCCTTCCTGGTCGACTACATCCGCTTGCCCATCCGAGCTGCACAGCACCGTGCCCTGCATATCGGTGATCCGCAGCAAAGCGAGCTGGGGAAGCGCGGCCTGCAAGCGGGCCAGGTAATCGGCGCAGCCCTGCCCATTGCCATCCTGCACCACCGGAGCGTTGCCGACCGCGACCATCAGCGCTGCCGCCCCGGTCAGCACGCGGTTGAGTTCCAGAGCGGCCAGTTCACTGACCTGGGCCGCGTAGCTGTGAACTTCCGCCTCACGGGACCGGCGCAAGCTCCATTCATTGAAGCCCAAGATCGCCAGTGCCGGCAGCAGTGCGAAGGCCGTCAGCAGGAACAGGCGCTGGCTCAGCGTCAGATTTGGGGCCTTCATTGTTCCTCCACGCCGTTCAGCGCGTCCACCCTCATCAGGTTAGCCGCAGCATTATGCTTTTTGCCAGCGATTCCTCCATGTCCATGCCAGTGCGGCATACAGGGGCAGCGGCACGGGAACCCTCATGGGGGGCGAGAGTTGGTGTTCCAACAGTGGCACAACTCAAGGACCCATCATGAGTGATGTTTCATCCATTTTCCTCACTGGCCTGCGCAATGCCCATGCCATGGAAAACCAGGCGCTCTCGATCATGAAGCCTCAGGTGAGCCGCATCGAGAATTACCCGCAGGTGGCGCGGCGCCTGGAGCAGCATATCGCCGAAACCGAGGGGCAGATTGCCCGGCTCGACCAACTGCTCGCCGGTGCGGGTGGAGACAACAACGCGCTCAAGGATATGGCGCTGTCGTTTACCGGAGCGATGGCCGCGCTTGGGCACACGGTGGCGCCCGACGAGATCATCAAGAACTCGTTCGCCAATTATGCATTCGAACATTTCGAGATCGCTGCCTACAAGTCGCTGCTGGCGCTAGCCAACCACACCGGCAACAGCAACGCCGTGCAGTTGCTGACGCAGAACCTGCAGGAAGAACAGGACATGGCGGCATGGCTTGACCAGAACATCGAACCGGTAACGCTGCAATACGCCGCCCTGCGCGAAATGGGCCAGACGGCAAAGAAGTAAGCCACCAGCCCGCGCCAGGTTGCAAGCGGAACAAGGAGAAGCAGATGAGCAAGACTCCCGTGAGCCACAGCAAGACCGACGACGTCCCGGCCACTGCTTCCAAGCAAAAGCCCAAGGATGAGAAATCATCCGAGGGCTCGGTGTCCGAGCATCACGTGCCAGGCGCCGATGGCCCGACCGGTGCCGAGGCCGAAGAAGACAACAATCCCTAAGCCGTTCGCGAGGAGGAGCAGGCCCCTGCCCCTCCCTTTTTTCTGCCCAAGAAGAGGTTTTCATGCCCATAGCGCAGCGCGTTTCCATTAATCTGCTTACCCGCGACATCGCGGCCAATGTCCGGTTCTACCAGGCCCTGTGCGGTTTCCAGGTGGTGCACCAGGAAGCCTGGTTCGTGGTGCTGGCGGCCAGTCCGGACAGCCAGTTCCAGCTGGGCTTGATCGACTGGGTGAGCGAATTCGTGCCACGCGCTGCTCGCGGCGAAGCGCAGGGCTCATATCTCGAGGTGGTGGTGGAGGATGTGGCTGCCGCGGTGGAGGCGGTCCGTTCGTTTGGGACCGAAATCATCGAAGAGCCGACCACGTTCGGCGAGTTGACGCGGGCGGTGTTGCGCGACCTGGATGGCCATGTGATCGATGTGTGCTCGCCAGGGGCACGTTACACCGTGCCCCCGCGCCGCACCGTCGCCTGATTCAGCCGGCGCCGCGGCTACTTCTGGCTGCGCGGCACCGCGATTTCGCGAAAGTTGCTGGCCAGACGCTGCAGGGCCGCCCACATTTCCGGGCCGCTCATTGCCCGGCCATGGCCGGTGACTATGAGATCGGGGGCCAGTGCCGCCAGAGTTTGCACCGAGCGTTCGGCGGCAGCCCAGTCTGGCGTGAAATAGCGCGGCGGTCCGTGCATCTCGGGCTCCTGAACCAAAACCTCGTAGGCCGACTCCTGGCCGGTGGTGACAATGGCATCACCGGCAATCAAGGTGCGATCAGCCTCGCGCCAGAGCGAAATGTGGCCGGGGGTGTGGCCTGGCGTGTGGATCCACCGCCAGCCGGGGAGCACTGGCACTTCCCCGCCCGGCGGCAGCAGTTGCAGCCACTGGGTGACATCAACCGGGTGGCGAGGCAGAA
>JAQGKH010000057.1 GCA_028290225.1 Devosia sp.
GAACAGCCCGATTGGCCCCTGGATGCGAGCGATATCCAGCTCGCTCACGCCGCTTTCCACCAGCCGCTGGCAGCGCGCCCGATGCGTCTTCTTGCTGCCGAGCGCCCCGATGAAGAAGCATGCCGAGCCTAGGGCTTCGCGCAGCACCGTGGTTTCCCAATCGTGGTCGTGGAACAACAGCACCACCGCGGTCCATGGATCAACGGGCAACTGCGGTGCCTCGGCGGGAGAGGTGAGCTGAACCACCGGGGCACCCAGGCTTGCCGCGAGCTGCCGCCCCCGATCATCGGGCGTCATGCACAACACATCCAGCGCTGCTGCGCGACCCAGCCGAACCAATGCCTCGAACTCGAGCCCTCGGCCCACCAGCACCAGCTTGGTGTTGGGGGTATAAACCCGGCGAAACCCGCCATCCTGCCAGCCCGTCCTTGGGATGTCGCCCGAAAGCAGTGTCAATGTCGCGGTGCCCGCATCGGGCCGCAACTCCAGTGAGAAGGCTTGCCGGTGGCCATAGCAGCGCAGGGCTTCCGCCACGATTCCGGGATCGGGACGGACATGCATGTGCAGGTCGATCCCTCCACCACAGGGAAGACGAACATCCATGAAGGGCGAATTGCGCCCAAACCTCAAGACCTGGTCCCTGCCTGATCGCCACACCCGCAGGGCCTCGCTCGCCACTGCGGCTTCCACGCATCCTCCCGAAATATAGCCGCAATAGGTGCCGTCCTCGAGCACGGCCATGTTCGAGCCCAGGGCCCGGGGCGCACCACCCTCCACGCCGATAATGGTGATCAATACGCCCGAGAGCCCCCGGCGGTGGCCGCTTTCAAGCAGGGCGAAGGCGTCAGCCGGGTTGTCGCCATCTAGTCCCGCCTCACTGGACCGGCGTAGGTCCACCATCTGCAGCTCAGTCAACCCGCATACTCCGGTCAGAACCGCAATATGCGGCTATCGGAGCATAGGACCCCCGAACGCAATTGCAAGTGCCCCTCCGCCTCGAGCACGGCACAACACTCCCATAGCCGTATGGACCGGGGCGTGGCGGAGAGGGTGAACGGGCTGTGTGAGGAGCCTATGATCGAGGGCTTTGGCCCAAGCGCGCTTCATGGCCCGCCACGGCTCGGTGCCCGTTGGCTGGTGGTGGCACGCGGCCTTAGGCGATCCCGCCCTGACCTAAACCGGGTCAAACCCGTCAAATGCAGCTTTGGTGTCGAAGTCGAGGCATTCGCGTGCCGGAGTCTTGATCCACGCGGCCCCGCTCAAAAGTTCCCGCGCCCCCACATCGCCCTGCGGACGGAAATGGCGCAGAAGTTCCAGCGCGATCAGCGCTGGCGGGCCCCGATAGGCGTCCGACACCGAGGCTACGGCGCGGGCCTGACCGGCGTCATAGGCCCGCGCCAGTGCTGCCAGGTGTGCGCCCGAAACGAACGGCATGTCGGCAAGGCATAGCAGGGCGGCCCGGCCGTGGTGCAGCGCATCAATCCCCAGCCGGAGTGAGCTGCCTTGCCCCGCGCCCGGGTCGGGATTGACCACAATCTTGAAGCCCATCGAGCGGTAAAGTTCGCCTACCTGTGGATTGGCGCAAACGGCAATGCGGGACAGCAGCGGGATTTCGGCCAGGGTCGCTGCGATATGCATGCAGAGTGGACGCCCCTGCAGCATGCCCAGAAGCTTGTCGTCCGGCCCGTATCGCCTGGACTGTCCGGCCGCCAGAACTATGGCGCTTGTTGTATCCCAGGAAATGTTTTTTACCTCGCCTGCAGCTAATCTGAGGAGTTGCCGATCTTGTCGCGAGCCGCGGCGGATCAGAGCTCACTGGGGCCCCATAGCTTGACGTATACGCCCCTGAGTTGTCTGGGCAGGTGCGTTGCCATGCTCGCGCCCGTTGCGTCGGCTTCAGTCGTCCCAGTGATCCTTGACCCACTTCCCCCAGCCATAATGATTGCCCTTGCCACCGCGTCCGCCGCGGTTCTTGCCCGGCGAATCCGATGTGACTGGCGAGGTTGGTTGGGCTGAGGGCTGCTCCGGCTCCGCTTCGGGCTGATCATCGGGCTCAGCTGCGTCCTCATCGGGCAAGGCAACTTCCGGATCGGCTTCGCTGGAAGCGGCCGAACCGCCACCCCCCGCGGACAGGCTTGGCGCGTCGGCCCCGCCGGTTGATGGGGCCACGACCGCTTGGGTGATGATCTCGCCCAGCTCGGGACCAACGGCGGCGGATTGCCCGGCATCCACGCTTGTTGTTTCACCGCTGTCATTGTCGCTGACCGACACATTTCCCCGTTCCACCTCGACCCGAGACACCTCGTCGCCTGTTTCCACTGAGAAGCGTGTCCCCTTGACCACCGCGGCCAGATAAGGCGTTTCCACCGCGAAGTGCTCGACATCGCGTACTTCGGCTTCCACGCCCACTTCACCGAAATACTGCCGCACTGTGGTGTAGGGCAGGGCCCCCGTGCCGGCGTCTAGGATCTGCACCTGCGTGCCTGGGCTCAGGTCAAGCCGCTCCTTGCCGCGCGTGAAGGTTACCCGGCCATCGCTGGCCGTCTGGATGGGGCGATTGTCGGGCACCACGTCACCGCGTCGCAACTGCACCCATTGGCCGTCCTCGAGAGCGAAGACGCCGCCGCGGAGCCGCTCTGCTACCCAGTCATCGGCCAATGCGGAGCCGCTCGCAAGCGCAACTGCCGAAACAACAAGCAGGCCGCGACGGAGCCGGCGCA
Organism: Devosia sp.; assembly: GCA_028290225.1. Taxonomy (GTDB): domain Bacteria; phylum Pseudomonadota; class Alphaproteobacteria; order Rhizobiales; family Devosiaceae; genus Devosia. Next base: position 2,721 of record JAQGKH010000057.1, read on the forward strand.
GTAAAGTTGGCGAAAGCATGGAAACTACTCCTGAATTCTGCCCGATAATGCCAGCCGATTACGAGCAAAGCCTTAAGATCGCGCCCGCAATAGGGACAAGTCCACGCCATCCTTTTAAGCGGCTGTTAACCATGTTTGGTGCCAGATGCGGCAATCATCGGAGCGCCTCGCATGAACACCAAGTATTTCGCCCTGCTTGCCTGCATCTCAGTGGGTGTGCTGCCTGTCACCGCCCGGGGCGCCGAGGCGTTTGCGCAGCTCGATCTGCCGGCCTTGCCCACCTCCTATGAGGCAGCATTCGATTGGCAGGGGTTCTACGCCAGCGTTTTCGGGCAGGTCGGTGACACCGGCCAGGCCAGTTCGGGCCTCGGCGGCACCATCGGCTATAGCTGGGCTGCGGAACAGTTGATCCTGAGCGGCGAAGTGGGCATGTCGCGCTCTGGCAGTGGCGGCGTAGACCTGTTTCTGGCCGCGCGCGCCGGTTGGCTGCCCACCGAAACCCTCATGCTCTTCGCCCTGGGCGACATCGGCATCAACTCGCACGAAGATGGCTTTGCTGGTGTGGGTGCCGGCGCCGAATTGGCGCTTGGCGCCAATTGGTCGGTGCGTGGCCAATACGAATACCGCACCGACCTTTCCGCCAGCGACGCCAGCCATCTCGCCACTGTCGGCTTCGCCTACCGGTTCTAGCTCAACGGGGACCCGGGGGCTCCCCCAGGCCGTTTCGGCCTGACCTAGCGCACTATGGTCAGCGGCTGGAGCTTGCGGGCAATTGCTTCAAACACCGCATTCAGGTTTGTGGCGGTGGCGGGGTAGTAGTATCCTTCGCCACTAGAGCAATCCTTGAGCATCTGGATCGTCGCGGTCGTCGTAGAATACAGCCCAATGGTGTAGATCTGCACGTTAAGATCGTTCTTGGCTGAACTGCAGGTTGCCAGCGTCCGCCGGTTCATCTCTGCAACCAGTTGTGCTTCCGTCCAGCCGGGTTGGCCCAGCCGCCCCGCATTGGCCCGGGTGTTGTTGTAGGGGTACCCAAAAGGATTGAAGAACTGCGAGCCGTTCATGTTGGGAAACGGTTTGTGGAAGTTGTCGCCGTCCGTCATCAGGATCATTACCTTCTCGGTAAAGGCATCCATGACACTGCCTTCCGTGAGCGGCTCTGCTCGGCTAAGCGCGTGCAGGCCCCACACCGCGCCTTGCGCGATATTGGTGCCGCCTTCAGGCTGATTTTTGCCGGCCCCCGCCGGGCGCATGCG
>JAQGKH010000004.1 GCA_028290225.1 Devosia sp.
AGAATACCATGACCACCAAAGCCCCACGTATTGTTCTGTTTCACGCCACGCCCGTCGCCATGGACCCGGTGAAGGCCGCCATGGCGCAGCTGTGGCCCGAAGCCGAAGCGGTCAACCTGCTCGATGATGGGCTCACCATCGATCGCGCCAAGGAAGGCGCTGAGTTGTCGGAAGGGTTGATCGAACGCTTCGTGGATTTCGGCCGCTATGCCTGCCGCATCGGCGCGGATGGCATTCTGGTGACCTGCTCGGCTTTCGGGCCGGCCATTGATCGCATGGTCGAGGAATTGCCCGTTCCCGTGCTCAAGCCCAATGAAGCGATGTTCCGGGCGGCCATTGCGGCAGGCGGACGCATCGGCATGCTGGCCACCTTCGCTCCGGCGGTGCCCACGATGGAAGACGAGTTCAACCAGTTCGTCGCGGAATCGGGGGCCTCGAGCACTCTCCAAACCATCGTGGATCCCGATGCCATCGATCTTTTGCGCAAGGGCGACGCGCAAACCCATAATGAACTGGTGGCCAAGTTCGCCCCCGAATTTGCCCAGCATGACGCGATCATGCTCGCGCACTTCTCGACCTCGCGCGCCGCGCAGGCGGTGCGGGCCCGGGTGAACATTCCGGTATTGTCGGCGCCTGAAGCCGCCGTGTCCAGAATGCGCGAAATGGTGGGAGGCTAGGCCATGCTGCTCGGCGTAATCGCAGATGACTTCACCGGGGCGAGCGACATCGCCAATACGCTGTCCAAGGGGCTGCCTGGCCAGGGCGGGCTGAAGGTCGCGCAATATATGGGCGTGCCCGAGGGCGATGCCGCCGCCGAAATCGAGGCGGGCGTGGTTTCACTCAAGACCCGGTCCGTGAATCCCGACGAGGCCGTGGCCCAGTCGCTGCAGGCGCTGCGCTGGCTGGCCGCCCAGGGCTGCCGGCAGTTCATTTTCAAATACTGCTCCACCTTCGATTCAACGCCGCAAGGCAATATCGGCAATGTCGCCGAAGCGCTTGCCGATGAGCTGGGGGTTGCGGGCGTTGTCGCCTGCCCGGCCTTTCCGGCGGCCGGCCGGACGGTGTACCAGGGGCATCTGTTCGTTCATGACCGGTTGCTGAGCGAATCGGGCATGCAGCACCACCCGCTGACCCCGATGACCGACCCCGATATCCGGCGCTGGCTGCGGCGGCAAACCCAGAGCGAAGTCGGCCACGTGGCCAGTGCCGTGGTGCGCCAGGGTTCCGAGGCGGTGCTGGCGGCGTTGCAGGCCTGTGCGCAGCGCGGCGAAAAGCTGGTGATCGCCGATGCCAGCATTGATGATGACCTTGTGGTTCTGGGTCGGGCCTGCCGGGACGCGGCCCTGATCACCGGAGGCTCGGGCATTGCCACCGGCCTTCCCGCCAATTTCATTGCCCGGGGCCAAGCCACGGGCTCCAAGGAACCGTTTGTCGGGGTGTCCGGCCCCGAAGCCATTCTGGCAGGCAGTTGCTCGGGCGCGACGCGCGGCCAGATCGATGTTCACGCCCGCAATCATCCGGTGCTGGAAATCTCGGTTGATGCCGTGATGTCCGACGAAACGGGGTCCGATGAGCTGCTGGCGTTTTTTGACGCTCATCGCGGCAAGGCTCCCCTGGCTTATTCCTCCAGCACGCCGGCCGAGGTGAGTGCCACCCAGGCCAAATATGGGCGCGAGGTGGTGGCAGCCAAGTTGGACGGCTTGTTCGCGCAAACGGCCCAGCGGCTGGTGGACCGGGGCGTCAAACGCCTGGTGGTCGCCGGCGGCGAAACTTCGGGCGCCGTGGCCCAGGCGCTTGGTCTGGGAGCCCTCATCATCGGCCCGGAAATCGATCCGGGTGTGCCGATCCTGGTCAGCCGGGAGCGTGATATCGCCTTGGCGCTCAAATCGGGCAATTTCGGCCGTCCGAGCTTTTTTGCCGATGCGCTGGCCGCTTTGGAAGGCGGGGCCGCATGAGCGCGGAAAGCGAACTTCGCGGCAAGATCGTGCGCATGGGCGCGCTGTTGTACAACCGGCAATTGGCGCATGGCAGCGCCGGCAATCTGTCGGTGCGGCTGGAGGATGGCAGCATCCTTGTCACGCCCACCAATTCGTGCCTGGGCTTTCTGACTCCCGAGCAGATCTCCAGGGTTTCGCCGCAAGGAGAGCTGCTGGGGGGCGACCCGCCTTCCAAGGAGGCGTTCTTTCACCTCGCGGTTTATGAGGAGCGGCCGGCCGCCCGGGCGATCGTGCATCTTCATTCCACCTATTCGGTGGCCGCCTCGTGCCTGTGCCACGAGAACACCGAGGACGCCCTGCCCCCGCTGACTGCCTACCATGTCATGCGCGTCGGCAAGCTGCCGCTCGTGGGCTATTTCCGGCCTGGCGATCGGGCCTTGGCCGAAGCGGTGCGCAGTGCCGCCAGGGAGCACCGCTCCATGCTGCTGGCCAATCACGGACCCATCGTTTCGGCGGGAACTCTGGAAGAGGCGGTCTACGCCTATGAAGAGCTCGAGGAAACGGCCAAGCTCTATTTCATCATCGGCGATCGCAAGGCTTCACCGCTTACGGCCGAGGCTATCGCCGACATCAATCGCGTTTTCCCCAGCTAGCATACCCGCTTCATTTGAAACCTGCCAGGGTCAGTCCGTTTGGGCGCGACTGCTGCGGTTCCACGACAAAAGGTTTTCAGGAACATGGCTCTTACCTCGCTTCGTCAGATCCTCGACCACGCCGGCGAATATGGCTACGGCATGCCCGCCTTCAACATCACCAATCTCGAAACCCTGCAGGCGGTGATGCGCGCCGCCCAGCGCACGAACAGCCCGGTGATCGTGCAAGCCAGCCAAAGCGCGCGCAAATATGCCGATGACGTGTTCCTGAGCTACATGTTCAAGGCGGCGGCGGAACGCTATCCCGAGATCCCGCTTTGCGTGCACCAGGACCATGGCAGCAGCCCCGAGGTCTGCGCCAGCGCCATAGCCAATGGTTACTCCAGCGTGATGATGGATGGATCGCTCGAGGCGGATGGCAAGTCCCCGGCCAGCTACGACTACAATGTGGCGGTCACCTCCGAAACCGTGCGGCTGGCCCATGCCAAAGGCGTGTCGGTGGAAGGGGAAATCGGCGTGCTTGGCTCGCTCGAGACCGGCGGCGGCGAACAGGAGGACGGGCATGGGCTTGAGGGCACGCTCGAAGCCCATGAATTGCTCACCGATCCCGAGCAGGCGGCCGATTTCGTGGCTGCCACAGGCGTCGATGCGCTGGCCGTCGCCATCGGCACCTCCCATGGCGCCTACAAGTTCTCGCGCCAGCCTACCGGCGACCTGCTGGCCATGAACGTCATTGCCGCCATCCATGCCCGCCTGCCCGACACCCACCTCGTGATGCATGGGGCCTCCACCGTGCCCCAGGAGTTGCAGGACCTGATCAACGCCCATGGCGGCAGCATTGCGCAAACCTATGGCGTGCCGCTCGAAGAGGTCGAGAACAGCATCCGCATCGGGGTGCGCAAGATCAATATCGATACCGACCTGCGCATGGCGCTCACGGGCTCCGCCCGCGAATACCTGCAGCAGAACCGCTCGTCCTTCGATATCCGGGCGATGATGAAACCGGGGCTCGCCCGGATGGAAAAACTGTGTGCCGAGCGCTTCGAGCGCTTCGGCGCCGCTGGCCAGGCCTCCAAGATCAAGACCATCCCGCTTGAGGACATGGCGCAGCGCTATGCCAACGCGCCAGAGCTGGCCATCTAGCATCGGCATGGTGCGCGCCTCCCTTCCGGGGCACGGCGCAAGTCCAGCGACACATAGCCAAAACGTTCAGCCACCAGCCGCAACCCGGCTGGTGGCTGGTTTGTGTTTGGCCTCAGAAGCACCTGCCCCTTGCGTGTTATTCTGCGCTGCGCACAAGTTTCATGCTGGCGGCGCGCCCGCCTTGATCAGCCTTGCCGGTGCCTCGAACCGGCGAGCTTCACGGCACCCTCCCGCACATCCTCGCACTCCGGGCGCCGCGGCGACGGCGCGCGCGGCCGGCATGCCGCGTGCCACAGCAGCGTGCCCAGTGCCTGGCTCCAGTCGTGGGCGTAAACGCCAAACGCCGCTGCTCCGATCCTTTGTGGATCAAGAACAACGGCGTCTATCGTTACGGTGCGTGACCAAGGCTAACCCGCCGGCCTTTGGGTGGAGGCTGAGCCCTGGATCGCCGGGGCTGGCCTTGGAATGGTGCAGCACGCTGTCCGATCGCTGCACCCCACTCTCCCCGCGGCTCCATAGAGCCGCGAGGAGAGCAAGACATTGGCTACTTCACGTCGTGCCCGGCTTCCGAGATCGGCAGCTAGACCGCTTTTGGCCGACGGTTGCGGACCACGCCAACGACCTGGGTGCCGATAACCAGCAGGGTCAGCGTGAGGAAGATCAGCGAGGGAGCCGACTGGACGAGGATGCTCAGGTCGTCGCCGGACATGATCATCGCCGTGCGGAACTCGCGCTCCATTGTCGGCCCGAGCACGAGGGCGAGAACGATCGGCGTCAGGGGAATGCGGCACTTCTTGAGCACATAGCCGAAAAAGCCGATCAGGATCATTGCCCCGACGTCGAAGAGCGTGTTGCGGACTGCAAAGGCACCGGTGACGCACATCACCATGATGATGATCGCCAGGTATTGGCTGGGGATTTTCAACGCCTGCACAAAGAGCCGGACGCCCAGGAGCTGAACGCACAGCACCATGAGGTAGGCCAGCCCGAACAGCAGGTAGATGGTGTAGATGATCTCCGGGTTCTCGGCGATCAGCAGCGGCCCCGGCTGGATGCCGTGGATGAGGAAGCCACCGAGCAGGATGGCCATGGCAGCGTCCCCGGGAATACCGAGCGCCAGAAGCGGGATCATCGCACCGCCGGTGACGGCGTTGTTCGCCGTTTCGGGAGCGATCACGCCACCCATCTCGCCCTTGCCCCAGTTTTCGGGGTTTTTGGCGAGACGCTTTTCCTGGGAATAGGCCAGAAAGGCGGCGATCGGGCCATGCGCTCCGGGCACTGCGCCCACCAGGGTACCCAGAATGCTGGAGCGGATGACGTTCCAGCGATAGCCGAACAGGAATTTGAGGGATGGAAGCTCCACCCGTATGTCTGTGGCGTTGATCTTGGGCTTGATGCCGGAGCGGTGCTCGGTCAGCGTCTCGACAACCTGTGGAATGGCAAAGAGCGCAATCATTGCCACCAGAAGCTCCACACCCTGGAGCAACTGCACCGAGCCGAAGGTGAGGCGTGGCACGCCGTCGATCGGATCCTGGCCGATGGACATCACCATCAGCCCGATCACCCCGCCGATGAGGCCCCTGACGAGGGAGCGTTCCGCGAGGCCGCAGATCGTCGACAAGCCGAACACCACCAGGGCGAAAATTTCCGCAGGTCCGAAGGCGAGCGCCGCCTTGGCGAGAAGGCTGACGGCAAAGAGCATGATGACCAGGCTGAACAGGCCGCCAAAGGTGGAAACGATCACCGAGGTCGCGATGGTGATGCTCGCACGCCCGGCCTGGGTCAGCTTGTAACCGTCGACCACGGTCGCGGCCGAGGAAGGCGTTCCGGGCACGCCGATCAGGATTGCCGCCACCGTACCGCCGCTCGCACCACCGATATAGGTGCCCAAAAGCAAGGCAATGGAGTTGGTCGGGTCGAGCGAGAAGGTGACCGGCAGGATCAGCACCAGCGCCATGGTGAAGGTCAGGCCTGGGATCGAGCCGAAGGCCAGCCCGAACAGGGAGCCGAGAAATGCCGTGAGCAAAACGTCAGGTGTTCCGACGATGCTGAGAGCAGAAAGCATTGCATCCATGGCGTCAGATCCCCCAAAGGCCAGTAGGCAGATAAACGCCAAGGAACCGGCTCATCCCGTACCAGATGCCGGCACCCAGCCCGATCGACAGGAGAACCGTCAGCAGCACGGAACGGCTGCCCAGGACGAACCAGAGAAAGAACGCCACGAGGATGATGGTCGAGGCGAGAAAGCCGAACAACCACATTCCGCCCAGCATGAGGAGCAGGAAGCCGAACACTGTCGCGGCGGCCCAGAGTTCGTCCTTGCCGGAAGGCTCCGCAATTGCCTCCGCGTCGTCAGACGGGATCGCAGCGGGAAGCTGTTGCCCGCCACGCAACGAAGTTACGATGGAGATCAGCGACAGGATGGCCAGGAGCACGCCCAGCCAGACGGGGAAGGCTCGGGGTCCATAGCTGGACCCCGAGTAACCATCGGGGATCGCGTAGATGCTGGCCGCTATCCACGCAAGCGCGATGAGTAAGAGCACGACCCCGACAAGGCGGTCGCGGAACTGATCGGTCATGACCGCCTCACTATTTGCTCAGGCCGAGCTGCTTCATCAGCGTGGCAATGGTCGCATCGTCGGTTTTGACGAGTTCGCCGAACTCGGAAGCCGGCAAGAAGGCAGGCGTGAATCCGAGGCTTTCGGCTGCTTCCTGGAACTCGGGCGAGGCCGTGGCCGCCTGGGCTGCCGCCTCGAGCTTGGCGACCACCTCCGGTGGCGTGCCGGCCGGGGCGGCCAGGCCGCGCCACATGACCGAGTTAACGCCCTCGGCGCCGGTCGAAGCACAGGTTGGCACGTCCGGTGTTTCGGGCGCGGGCTCGGCGCTCGTGACGCAGAGCAACTTGACGTCACCGCTTTTCACGTGCGGCGTGAACTGGCTTGCCCATTGTACGGCAACGTCGATGCGACCGGCAAGCAGCTCGGCGGGCGCCCGGCCTTCCCCATAGGGAATGTAGACGACTTCCAGCCCGGATTTGGCGAAGAGCTCGGCGGAGGTGAGATGGGTGAAGGAGCCGATCCCCGAGATGCCGACCTTGAGA
>JAQGKH010000039.1 GCA_028290225.1 Devosia sp.
GGAATGCCGGGTGAGGTGGAGGTCGCTCCCCCTCCTTGGGTGATGGATGATCTGGCCCGATCTCGCCCCGGGTCCGGGCACGGTGTGCTCATCAGTCGGCACGGGCCTATGCCGAGGACGGTTCATCACCACAGAGTCCCCGGCCAACATGGGGCGAGGTGTGTTCCACCTCATTCCCGCCGGACGACCGGCACCGGGACGGATCTCGCCCCATGACGCAGCAACCGCGACGGCATCACGCCCGGGCGGCGTTTTGGCACGCCGCAACGAGGTCCCAGAGCCGCGCCTTGGGCAGGATCAGCAGCCAGGGCGTTCGCGCGTCACCACCCGCCGGCACGATCTCCACCATCCCGCCCGTTCCCGCATTGGAGGTTCCGAGCAGTCCTCCAGGCTCCAGCACCAGCCCATCCAGCGGATAAACCAGCCCCGTCGATCGCTCGAACCCCACGCGTACCAGCGGGTGGATCGAAACCCGCTCCCCTGCCGCCGCGGCAAAGCGAAATGAGCCCACCACCGCCAGCGCCACATCCACCTCGTCCACCAGCAGCAGCGCCCGCTCACCGGCATATTGCAGCACCGCGCTCAGCGCGGCCAGCGTATGGTCGAGCCGCTTGCCCGTCATCCCCAGCGCCAGCGTCACCGGCGCTTGCGTCGAGCGCAGGCATTTCTGGAAATCGGTGGTGATCTGCTCGGGCAGGTGCAGCACCAGCGTCCGCGCTTCCCACCCCGCCCGATCCTTGAGCGAATCCAGGTCCCCGATAACAGCCGCCGGCACCAGGCCTGCCGCCCCGATCAGGTCGCCCCCGCCATCCGCTCCAATCAACGCAACACCCGCCTGCGCCAACTGCCGCAGCAGATCCGGGTCGACCGACCCGCCCCCGACAATGGCGATCGGCCGTTCAAAGCGCAGCAGCTCGGCAGGCGGTTCAATGGAAATCTCTTGCACTCGGGGGGCGCTCTTATAAGATGGTCGGCGTCTCGCTGGGGTGCTCCGGTCACGAGCCGGAGCTGAGAGTTACCCATAGAACCTGAACCAGGTCATGCTGGCGGAGGAAGTTCGAGATGGCAAGGGCATCTCGATGCCTGCCATTGACACCTGTTCCTTCACTCATGGCCGCACACCATCGAAGGAACGACCTGTATGGTCCACACTACCCGATTGGCGCTTGCGGTCCTTGCCGGGCTCGCGGCTTCCCCCGCCTTCGCCCAGGACGCACCCGCGCTCACCATCTACACCTATGATGGCTTTGCCGCCGAATGGGGCCCCGGGCCCCAGCTCGCCGCTGGCTTTGAAGCCCAGTGCGGCGGCTGCAAGGTGGAATTCATCGCCGCCGACTCGTCCATCGGCGCCCTGCGCCGCGTCCAGCTCGAAGGCGCCACCACCCCGGCCGACCTGGTTGTTGGCCTCGATGTCGCCACCGCCGGCGAAGCCCGCGCCACGGGCCTCTTTGCCGAACACGGGCTTGACCTGCCCGGTCTCGCCCTGCCCGAGCCCTGGAGCGACGGGCAGTTCGTGCCTGTCGATTACGCCCACTTCGCCTTCGTCTACGACACCGACACCACCGCCACGCCGCCCACCTCGTTCGAGGAATTGATCGCCCTGCCCGACGACTACAAAATCGCCATCCAGGACCCGCGCTCCGCCACTCCCGGCCTTGGGCTCGTGCTCTGGATCAAGGCCGCCTATGGCGACCGCGCGCCTGAAATCTGGGCCGGCCTCAAGCCCCATATCCTCGCCGTCACCCGCGACTGGTCCGAGAGCTACAACCTGTTCCTGAGCGGCGAAGCCGACATGGCGCTTTCCTACACCACCTCGCCCGCCTACCACATCGTCGACGAGAACGACGCCACCATCAAGGCCGCCCTCTTCACCGAAGGCCACACCGTGCAGGTCGAGATCGCCGGCATGCTGGCCTCCACCGACCAGCCCGACCTCGCCCGCCAGTTCCTCGCCTATCTCGCCTCCCCAGAGGCCCAGAAGATCATCCCCACCACCAACTGGATGTTCCCCGTCGTCGATCTCGGCGCCGACCTCAACCCCGCCTTCGACGCCCTCCCCCAGCCGGCCAAGACCCTCACCATCAACAACGAGGACCTCGACGCCAACCGCGCCGCCTGGATCGACGAAATGCTCAAGGCTATTCAGTAGCGCCGCAGCAGCCTCGCCCCAAAGCGAGCAAGCCTCCTCTTCCTGCACCTCCCCCTTGATGGGGGAGGCCCAGTGGGGGTGCTGAAAGCCCCGATCCGCGAGCCCCAGGCCTTCCCTTGAGGGGCGCAAAGCCGAACCCCGCCGTCTGCCTCCCTCCCCCTTGAGGGGAGGGCCAGGGAGGGGGCCCCAAGGCCCCAGCACTGCCCCTACCCGGAGTTCCATCTCTGCTGGATCAAGGCCAAGAACCCACCCCATGACCCTCCCCCCGCGCCCCCTCCGCATCGCTGCTGCCGCCGGCCTCGCGCTCGCCATCACAGCCTTGATCGCGCTGGTCCTGTGGTCCATCCTCGCCGCCGCCACCGGCGCCCCCGGCACCAGCCGCATCGACATCGCCCACCTCCTGCGCATGACCACCATCCAGGCCGGCCTCACCACCGTCCTCTCGCTCGCAGTCGGCACGGCGCTGGCCTGGTCGCTCAACCGCCTCCGCTTTCCCGGCCGCGACCTTCTCGTTGCCTTCTTTGCTTCGGCCATCGTCACCCCCGGCATGGTGGTCGCCTTCGGGCTCCTCGCCATCTGGGGCCGCAATGGCTGGATCAACCGCGCCGCCGAAGCCCTGCTCGGCTTTCCTCTCGGCAATCCCGCCTATGGCCTTTCCGGCATCCTCTTTGCCCATGTCATCCTCGACGGCGCCTTTGCCGCCCGCATCATCCTGGCCCGCCTCGACGCCGTCCCCGCCACCCGGCTCAAGACGGGGCAGTCGCTGGGCCTGTCCGCCTGGCAGCGCTTCACCCTCATTGATTGGCTTGCCCTGCGCGGCACCCTGCCGGGCCTTGGCGCCATCATATTTCTCCTCGCCTTCACCAGCTTCCCCATAGTGCTGCTGCTGGGCGGCGGCCCCGCCAACCAAACGCTGGAGGTCGCCATCTACGCCGCTATTCGCCAGGATTTCGATCTCACCGGCGCGGTGCAACTGGCCCTGACCCAGATTGCGGTCTGCTCAGTGGTTATTCTCGCCGCTTCGGCGCTTTCCCCCATTCCCACCGCCTTTGGCAACACGCCGGCCAGCCACTGGCGCGATCGCCCCGCCGCTCGCGCGCTGCAATGGCTGGTGCTCGCCCTGTGCACTATGTGCTTTGGCCTGCCGCTGCTCAGTGTGCTGATTGATGGTCTTGGCGCCGGGCTGCCCAGCCTGCTTGCCCAAGCCAGTTTCTGGTGGTCCTTGCTCACCAGCCTGCTGATCGGCTCCAGCTCGGCCCTCCTCACGCTGCTGCTTGCCCTGGCTCTCGCCCTGGGCCGCGGCGCCACCGGCAATCCGCCGGCCCGCACCCTGCTGGGTGTGCCCGCCTACGCGTATCTGGCGGTTCCCGCCGTCGTCCTTTCGCTT
>JAQGKH010000055.1 GCA_028290225.1 Devosia sp.
CCTGGCCCGGCTGGCGCGAGGAAGCGGTGTTTCGCGTCGAAGCGGCCCCCGAAGGCTCGCGCGTCGACATGCGCTCGGCTTCCCTGCATGCGCTGCACGATTTCGGCAGCAATGGGCGGCGCATCGAGACCTTTCTCACCACGCTCGACGATGAGATCACGATGCTTTTGCGCGACAATCCCAACACCACCCAGCCGGTGGAAGCCGAAGGCGAGGAAGCTGCCGACTCAGCGGCCGACGCGGAGGCCCAGGACACCGCGCCGCAGCCTTAGCTGCCCCGCCCGTTCCAGGTATTCCAGCTGCGCCAAAACGGTCATCGCCGCGGCGCGGCGCACCGCCACGCCCATATCGGGATAAAGCTGGCGCACAATGGCGGGCACCGAACGCGCCCCTTGCCGCACCGCCTGCAGGATCTGTTGGTTGCGCTGCTGCCGGTGGGCGAGAAGAGCCTCCGCATAGGCGGGACCATCGGCGATGGGGCCGCCATGGGCGGGAACATAGAAGCGGTAGGGCAGGGCGATGAGTTTTTCCAGTGACGCCAGATAATCCACCATGGAGCCATCGGGCGGCGCCACCAGCGTCGAGTTCCACCCCATGACATGATCGCCCGTAAGCACCGCATCACTGCCCGCAAGGCCAAAGGCAAGGTGATTGGCGCAATGGCCAGGCGTTGCATGCACAAGGAGCGGCTGGTCGCCGGCCATGATGGTTTCGCCGTCGCGCAGCACCCGATCCGGCTGGAGCGCCCAATCGCCCGAACGGCGAAGCGGATTGCGCTCCCAGGCTTGCAGCGGTCGCGACAAGCGGTGCGCGCCCCCGAACCACAGCGGCGCCTTGAGTTCGGCCGCCAGCCGCGCCGCGCCGGCGCTGTGGTCGCGATGCGTGTGCGTCAGAACAATGGCGCTCACGGGCCGCGACCCGATTGCCGCCCGCAAAGCTTGCCGATGGCCCGAATCATCGGGGCCCGGATCGATCACCGCGAGGGTTTGCCCTCCAACGAGGAAACTGTTGGTGCCCGTAAAGGTATAGGGCCCTGCATTGGGGGCTGTCACCCGCACCAGGCCCGGCAGGACGGTGACGGGCGCGCCGGTTCGTGGGTCGAAGCCCCGGTCGAACACGAGCTGGGGAGGTGTTGCCATTGCACTCACTGTGGCGAGAGATTAAGACTGCACGAACCATCGGCTCCCCGCGCGGGGAGCTGCCTCATTTGCAGAAAGGTATGAAATGGCCGTGACTTTGACCACGCCCAATACGCTCCTCGGCGCCATCCAGCCACAGGGCAGCGCTGCCAAGCTGGCCGCTAATCTCGCGACCATTGTGCTGGGCACGCTGCTGATCACGGCCGCCGCCAAGATCAATGTGCCGGTGTGGCCGGTGCCGGTGACCCTGCAGGGGTTGGCCATCGCGGCCCTGGCTGGCGCGTTCGGTCTGCGCATCGGCGTGGCGACTGTCGCCCTTTACCTGCTGGAAGGCGCTTTTGGCCTGCCCGTCTTCGCCAATGGCGGTGGTTTGATGTATCTGGCCGGCCCGACCGGTGGGTTCCTGCTCGGCTTCCTGCCTATGGCTGCGATCATCGGCTGGGCTGCCGACCGTGGGGCTTCGCGCCGCACCCTGCCGCTTTTTGGCGCCGCCCTTGCCGGTGAAGCGGTGCTGCTGGCGCTGGGCTTCACTTGGCTGCTGTTCCTGTCCGGCCAAGCCGGCTGGATCGACCAGTCCAATGTCGTGGCTTCCGCCTGGAAAGGCGCCGTGCAGCCCTTCATCGTATGGGATATCCTCAAGATGGCCTTGGCAGCCCTGACCGTATCGGGTGCCTGGAACTTGCTGCAGCGCAAGCAGTGATTGCCTGGCGATAAGCGTGAAAAGCCGGTCCGATGGGCCGGCTTTTTTGTTGATGCAAGCGCGATGGCCTTTGGTTTCGCAGCTACAGCGCGCCCTTAGTCCCCGATGGGCTGCATGGGCTCGCCGGCTTCGATGGTGGTCAGGCTTTGCCGCACCCGCCGCAGCAGTTCGAGCACTCGGGGGCCCGCCGCTTCTGCTGCGGCCATGGCCAGGATATCCACCACCGCCAGCATGGCATAGCGCGAGGACGAGGGCTTGTAGAGCAGGGTTTGGTCTTCCTCGAACACGAACGGCACGAGATGCTGCGTAGCGCCCGCCAGCGGGGTGCCCGGCTTGGTGATGGCGATGCAGGTGGCGCCATATTGCCGGGCGACGGCCACCGCATCGAGCACGGAGCGCACCCGGCCCGAGGTGGAGAACGCGATCACCACGGTTTGCTTGTCCGACACCGAAGCGCTCATTGATTGCAGCTGCGGATCGGCATAGGCGGTGCTGTTGAGCCCCAGCCGGAACAGGCGGTTCTGCAGTTCCACGGCCGCCATGGAGCTGTTGCCGCCCGTGCCATAGATGATGATGCGCTTGGCGCCCGCAATCATTTCCCCCAGGCCCGTGATGTCGCAATTGGCGAGGGCCACGCTGATCAGGTCGAGCGCCGCATGGGCGCGGCTGCAGATGGTGGCGACCACCTGGTGGGAGGTGTGGCTGCCTTCCGCGGTTTCGGCGGCCCGCAGATAAGCCCCGCCCAGGGCCAGCGCCTGGGCCATATGCACCTTCATTTCGCGGGTGGAGGCGAAACCGAGCGAACGGGCCAGGCGAGTGACGGTGGGCTCGCTCACCCCGGCGCGGCGGGCGATTTCGGCGATGGGGGCGGTGGTGGCGAAATGCATCTCGCCCAGGATCACCTCGATCAGCCGCACTTCGGCGCGATTGCCCTCCTCGAGCCGAGCCTTGAGCCGGGCGATGATATCGATGCGCGGCTTGGGTCCGGCGGGCCTGGCACCCGGCTTGGCTGCCATCACTGCACCGGCACTATGGGGCCGAGACGCATGCCTGTGGTGGCATCGAACAGGTGGATATGCTCTGGCTCGGCGGCAAGGCGCAGCACCGTGCCCGGCGCCGGATCGAGGCGCAGGCGGAACACGCAGCGCACTTCCTCCGCCCCGATTCGCCCAAACACATGGGTTTCGGGTCCGGTGGTTTCCACCACTTCGGTTTCGAACGGGAGCGGGCCGTTTTCGACGAGGAGATAATTCTCTGGCCGGATGCCGACATCGACGCGGGTGCCGTCGGCCGCTTCCACAGCATGAACCGGCAGGCGAGCGCCATCGCCGAACTCGATCGCCGCCCCGGCACCATCGCGCCGGTAAATCCCCGAAATAAAGCTCATGGCCGGCGAGCCGATGAAACTGGCGACGAAGCGGTTGACGGGGCGGTCATAGAGTTCCAGCGGTGCCCCGATCTGCTCGATCCTGCCGCCATTCATCACCACGATCCGGTCAGCCATGGTCATGGCCTCGATCTGGTCATGGGTGACGTAAACCATGGTGGTGCCCAGCTTCTGGTGCAGGCTCTTGATCTCGGTGCGCATCTGCACGCGCAGCTTGGCATCGAGATTGGACAGCGGCTCGTCGAACAGGAACACCTTGGGGTCGCGCACGATGGAGCGGCCCATGGCCACGCGCTGGCGCTGGCCGCCCGAAAGCTGCCCGGGCGTGCGATCCAGATAATCCCCCAGATTGAGGATCGAGGCCGCGCGGCGCAGCGACTGCTCCATCACTTCGGGCGTTTCGCGGCGCATGCGCGGGCCAAAGGTGATGTTGTCGCGCACATTCATGTGGGGGAACAGCGCATAGGACTGGAACACCATCGAGATGTCGCGCTTTTGCGGCGGCACGTCATTGGTGCGGGTGCCGCCAATGAACAGATCGCCCCCGCTGATATCCTCGAGCCCGGCGATCATGCGCAGCAGGGTGGATTTTCCACAGCCCGATGGTCCCACCAGCACGATGAACTCGCCATCATTGATGTCGAGGGAAACGCCGTGCAAAACCTTGGTCGGACCATAGCGCTTTTCGATATTGTGCAGGCTGAGCTCAGCCATGACAGCTCCCTCACATATTGGCTCGCCTGTCAGGTTACCTCCTCAATGTAATAAAGCAACATTGCTGTCACAATTCGCTTGAAAGTTCCCCAAATATGAAAAAATCTATCATCAGGCGTTTAGGGGAGGTCCGCACCTGGTGAACCTTCCAAGCCTGCACATTGGGAAGGGAAAGTTCATGTCGTTGCACTGGTTGAAAGTCGCGGCTGCCACCGGCGTCGCCGCCGTCGCGCTCGCAAGCGCCGCATATGCCCAAACGGTCCGGGTCACCGTTGCCGAGTACAGCTCCAAGACCGGCCCCTATTTCGAAAAAGCCGCCACCGAATTCGAAGCGGCCAATCCCGGTACGGACGTTCAGATCGAAGTCGTTCCCTGGGACGTGCTGCAGCAAAAGCTGACCACCGACATCTCGGGCGGCGCCAATGCCGACCTCGCCATCATCGGCACCCGTTGGCTGATCGACTATGTCAGCCAGGGCATTGCCGCCCCGCTCGACGACTACATCACCGACGACTTCCGCGGCCGCTTCATCGACACTTTCCTCAGCCCCTCGGTGATGGACGGCAAGACCTATGGCCTGCCCATCGCGGCTTCGGCGCGCGCCATGTACTACAACAAGGCGCTGTTCGAGCAGGCCGGCATCACCGCGCCCCCCGCCACCTGGGACGAACTCAAGGCGGCAGCCGAAAAGATCAAGGCCCTGGGCGGCGACAATTACGGCTTCGGCTTGCAGGGCAAGGAAATTGAAACCGATGTTTACTTCTACTATGCGCTCTGGTCGCAGGGCGGCAATCTGATCGAAGAAGACGGCACTTCGGGTCTCGACACCGAAGCTGCCTACAAGGCCGCCCAGATCTACAAGGATTTGATCGACCAGGGCCTGACCGAACCGGGCGTGACCTCGCTCAACCGCGAAGACGTGCAGAACCTGTTCAAGCAGGGCCGGATCGGCATGATGATCACCGCGCCATTCCTGTCCAACCAGATCAAGGAAGAAGCGCCCGACCTGCAATATGGCGTTGCGGCCATTCCCGCCGGCCCCAATGGCGACCGCGGCACCTATGGCGTGACCGACTCCATCATCATGTTCGAGAACAGCCAGAACAAGGACACGGCCTGGAAGTTCATGGACTATCTGTTCACCACCGAAAAGCGCGCCGAGTTCGATGAGAACGAAGGCTTCCTGCCGGTCAATGCCCAGGAAGCGGCCATGCCGCTGTTCGCCGACAATGCCGATCTGAAGGCCTTCACCGACCTGCTGCCGAGTGCCCGTTTCGCACCCGTGATCGCCGGCTGGGAAGAAATGGCTGCCGCCACTTCCAACGCCCTGCAGCGCATCTATCTGGGCGAAGGCGAGATCCAGGCCAGCCTCGATCAGGCCGCCGCCGAGATCAACGGCATCATCGAAGCCAACCAGTAACACCACGCTTGCTGGCGGCCGGCCCCCGGCCGGCCGCCATCCCTGCCACACGCAACCCAAAGGCCCACCCAGCGCATGAACCGGTCGATCTTCACCAATCCTTATGTGCTGATCGCCCCTGCATTCATGCTGGCTGCCTTCATCATCCTTTGGCCGCTGTTTCAGATCGGCGAAATCTCGATCAGCAATGTCAATCGCTTCGGGCAGTTGCGCGGCTTTTCCGGCCCCGAAAACTTCATGGCCGTGTTCGCCGACCCGCAGTTCCTGGCCTCGCTCTGGCGCACCGTGATCTGGACGGTCGGCATCGTGGCGGGCACCATCCTTGTCTCGATCCCTGTCGCGCTGATCCTCAACGAGGACTTCTACGGCCGTGGCCTCGCGCGCGTCATCATCATGCTGCCCTGGGCGGTGTCGCTGACCATGACCGCCATTGTCTGGCGCTGGGCGCTGAGCGGGGAAAGCGGCATGCTCAATTCAGCGCTGCTGGGCTTGGGGCTCATTGACCAGAACATCCAGTGGCTGGCCCAGGCGAGCACCGCCTTTCCGGTGCAGATCGCCATCGGCATCCTGGTGTCGATCCCCTTCACCACCACCATTTTCCTGGGCGGCCTGTCGGCCATTCCCGACGATCTCTATGAGGCGGCGCGGCTCGAAGGCGCCAACGGCTGGCAGATATTCCTGACCATTACGCTGCCGCTCCTGCGGCCCTTCATCAATATCGCCGTGGTGATGAACACCATCACCGTCTTCAATTCCTTCCCCATCATCTGGGCGACCACCCAGGGCGGACCGGCCAATTCCACCGATATTCTGGTCACTTACCTTTATAAGCTCGGCTTCAACTTCGGCAAGCTGGGCGAGGCCTCGGCGCTGTCGCTGCTGATGTTTGCGCTGCTGTTGTTCTTCACCATCATCTATGTCCGGCTCGCCATGCGGGGAGAGCGCGCATGAGAACCTCCCGCCTGCTGCGCCGCTCGATCATTTCCTGGCTGATCCTGTCGCCGCTGATCATCGCCGTGCTGTTCCCCTTCGCGGTGATGTTCATCACCGCCATCAAGCCGGCGACCGAAGTGCTGCGCCCCACCTGGTGGCCCAGCAGCCCCCAATGGGGCAACTTCATCACCATGTGGAACGCCACCAATTTCGGTGCCGCCCTGTGGAACTCGATCTATGTCGCGGTGCTTTCGACAGTCATGTCGATCCTGGTGTCCATCCCGGCCGCCTATGCGCTCAGCCGCTTCCGCTTCGTGGGCAAGGGCTTCGTGCAGCAGTTCCTCCTGATCAGCCAGATGCTCTCGCCCATCGTGCTGGTAATCGGTCTGTTCCGCCTCCTCGTGGCGCTCAAGCTGCTCGATAACCTCAATGCCGTGGTGTTCGTTTATGCCACCTTCAACATCGCTTTTTCGGTGTGGATGCTGCAGAGCTATTTCTCCACCATCCCCAAGGACCTCGAGGAAGCCGCCTGGATGGAGGGTGCCACCCCTTGGCAGGCCCTGCGCAAGGTCTTCCTGCCGCTCGCCCTGCCGGCTGTCACCGTCACCGCGATTTTTTCCTTCATCAATGCCTGGAACGAGTTCGTCATTGCGCTGACCATGCTGCGCAATCAGGCGAGCTATACCCTGCCCATCCAGGTGTTCTCGCTGGTTGCGGGCCGCTACACGGTGGAATGGCACCATGTGATGGCCGCGGCCTTTGTTGCCACCATTCCCATCGCCATCGTCTTTGCCTGGTTGCAGCGTTATCTCGTGCGCGGGCTGGCGCTGGGCGCCGTGAAATAGGGCAGGGCGAGGCCACACTACCCCATCACCAAGTTGCCGCCGGCCCGGGTCACCGCGCAACGGCAACGCCTACAAGGAGCTTTTCCGATGGCTGCGCCCGGAACCAGTTATGACCTCGTCCTCAAGGGCGGCCGGGTCATCGATGAACGCAATAACATTGATGGCATCTTCGATCTTGCGGTCAAGGCCGGCAAGATCGCGGCCGTCGCGCCCGGTATCGAGGCTGGGCAAGCCCCGGTGCGTGACGTGACCGGCTGTGTGGTGGCACCCGGGCTGATCGACATCCACACCCATGTTTATCACAAGGCAACTTCGCTCAGCGTCGATCCCGGCTTCATCGCCCGCCGCTCTGCCTGTACCACCCTGATCGACGCGGGCAGCGCCGGCGCCGGCAATTACGACGGCTTTCGCGACTATGTAATGGCGCACTCGCCCTATCGCATCCTGGCTTTCCTCAACATTTCCTTCCCCGGCATCTTCGGCTTCGACAAGGATGTCTCCATCGGTGAAGCCACGGCCCGCTCGATGCTGCCGGTGCACCGGTGCGTGGAAAAGATCCAAGCCAATCGCGACCGCATCATCGGGGTCAAGGTGCGCATCGGCGGCATCGTCACCGGCGATCTGGGGTTGGGCGCCCTGGAACTGGCGCTGGAAGCCGCCGAAGCCGTCGACCTGCCGCTGATGACCCATATCGGCACGCCGCCGCCCAGCTATGCCGATGTGGTCGATATGCTGCGCCCCGGCGACATCCTGACCCATTGCTACCGCCCCGATCCGAACTCGGCCATCGGCGAGGATGGCAAGGTGCTCGACGCCGTTTGGCGGGCGCGCGAACGGGGCGTGCTGTTCGACATTGCCCATGGCATGGGCGCATTTGGCTACGAGACCGCGGAAGCGGCGCTGCGCGACGGCTTCAAGCCCGATCTCATCTCGTCAGACGTGCATGTGATCGCGGTGGAAGGCCCCGGCTATGACCTGCTGCACACCATGAGCAAGCTCTTGAATTGCGGCCTGACGCTGCCCGAAGTGATCGGCATGTCCACCAGCCGCTCGGCGCTCGCCA
>JAQGKH010000061.1 GCA_028290225.1 Devosia sp.
CGCGCTGCTCGCGGCGAAGCGCAGGGCTCATATCTCGAGGTGGTGGTGGAGGATGTGGCTGCCGCGGTGGAGGCGGTCCGTTCGTTTGGGACCGAAATCATCGAAGAGCCGACCACGTTCGGCGACTTGACGCGGGCGGTGTTGCGCGACCTGGATGGCCATGTGATCGATGTGTGCTCGCCAGGGGCACGTTACACCGTGCCCCCGCGCCGCACCGTCGCCTGATTCAGCAGGCGCCGCGCGGCTACTTCTGGCTGCGCGGCACCGCGATTTCCCGAAAGTTGCTGGCCAGACTCTGCAGGGCCGCCCGCATTTCCGGGCCGCTCATTGCACGGCCATGGCCGGTGACTATGAGATCGGGATCCAGAGCCGCCAGAGCTTGCACCGAGCGTTCGGCGGCAGACCAGTTTGGGGTGAAATAGCGCGGCGGTCCGTGCATCTCGGGCTCCTGAACCAAAACCTCATAGGCCGACTCCTGGCCGGTGGTGACAATGGCATCACCGGCAATCAAGGTGCGATCAGCCTCGCGCCAGAGCGAAATGTGGCCGGGAGTGTGGCCAGGCGTGTGGATCCAGCGCCAGCCGGGCAGCACTGGCACTTCCCCGCCCGGCGGCAGCAGTTGCAGCCACTGGGTAACATCAACCGGGTGGCGAGGCAGAAAAGGCGCGAGCTTGGGCATGATCCCGCCATCGGCCGCAGCGTCCGGTGGTGGGTAACTCTGCTTGCCGGTCAGGAACGGCTCTTCCAGGGAGTGGGCATAAACCGGGACGTTCCATAGCTTGGCCAAGTCCTCAAGGGCGCCAACATGGTCGAAATGGCCATGGGTCTGAACAATGGCAATCGGGGGCACGTTCTTGCCAAACCGGGACTCGGCGGCGGCGAGGATTTTGTCGCGAGAGCCGTAAAGACCGGTGTCCACCAACACCCAGGGTCCGCCAGGCAGGCCCACGAACACGACATTGACCATGACCGTGCGAAGATATGCGAGATCGGGCGCGATCTCGCGCAGGTGCTCGTCGCGCTGGTTTTCGTCGGCGCGAGCATCCTGGCTCAAGGGGATTTGGACGACCATGGTTTTTCCTTTGCAGCTATCCTGAGCCGCAAACCCGGACCGCGACCGGAGGTTCCGAGCAAGCCGAACAGCCTGCCTGTCACCCTCAGGTGACCTGCGGTGTCAGCCGCCCGGCTTCTTGTCCCCGGCTGGATCAAAGAGCGTCCCCTGCTGCAGCTTTTGGCGGGCGCGCTCCACCTCCTCCTCGCTCACTTCGACCGGCAGGGTGCCGTCATCAGGCAGACCCGGGCCGGTTTGCGCGATGGTTTCATCCTTGGGGCGATCATTGGCGCCGGTGGTTACCTTGCTGGTGCTCATGGCTTTCCTCCGCCTTAACTCAGGTTATCGGACCCCGCGACTGCGATTTCGCGGTCGGAGTGGAACTGCCGGGCTCGATGGCGGTTGCACAGGAAAGCAGGATGGAAGCGGAAATGGAACAGGATGGCACACCAGTCGGCTCGTCACAGTCCGATACCTCGGCAACCCTGACGGATCGAGGCCGGGGCACGGCGGAGCGCGTCGCCTTGGGCAAGAATCCGTCGGGCAGCATTGTGCGCATCATCGTGGCGGTGGTTGTTTTCATCGTGGTGGCGGGCACCGTGTTCTACCTGGCCATGAACTAGCGCGTGCCGCAGGCCGAGTGGCTCAACGAGCCTGGAAGCAGCCCGCGGAACCCAATGGCCTTGGTTGAGCTTGTTTATTGATAAACCTGCCGGAGGAGGCATTCGTGAAGGCTGTTAATCTCATAACACTGTTGTTGATCATTATCGGGGGCATCAACTGGCTCCTGGTTGGCGCCTTCCAGTTCGATCTGGTGGCGGCGATCTTTGGTGGCCAGGACGGCGCGCTGGCGCGCATCATCTATGTGCTGGTTGGTCTTTCGGCGCTGTATCAGCTGGTGCCGTTTGCCAAGGCCATGTCGTCGGGCGAAGTGGCGGCCGAACGCGGCACGACCACTCGCCTGTAACTCATCTTGCCGGCGGCCGAGCAGACTCGACCGCCGGTTCTTTTTGCTCCAACCGGAGGTTACGTCTTGAATACCGCCAATCTGCAGCTCGAAGGGCTTTACCTGGCGCTTGCCGCCGTCAATCGCGCCTTGGTCGATGCCGGTGTCGTCAGTCGCGACCAGCTGGAACTGGCGTTTCGCAAGACCGAGTCAGTAGCGCTGGGAGCGGATCGGATGAGCAATCTGTCGCCTGCCGAGCGTGATGCGGTGTGCTTCCCTATCCGGGTGCTGCAAGTGGCGCTGGAAGCACCGGACGCAGACTTCGCCGATCTGGCCCGCACAGTCGGAACAACCAAACCGCGCCATAACGACCAACTATAAGGCGGGAAAGATGGCCGAGGAGCAAAGCAGCTTTCGACGCATAGCCGTGGGCGAAGATGCCCCAGATGCCGTGACGGTGGGGATCGAGGCGCATCCAGACGGACGTCCCTTTGCAGCGGTCTGGTGGCCGGCGGTGGGCGATGTGGATGGTGACGAAGCCCAATACGACGACATTCCTGCGGCGTTTGCCGCAGCGGAAGCCGCGCGAAAGTTGCTCGGGTTCAGCGAGGTCGTGGTGGTGCTGCAGCAGGGGTTCCTGTGGAACCCGGCATGGGGGCGCATTGGCCCTGACCGCAGCCGCGAGCCAATAGGTGATGTCTCGAACACCGACCTGGATTCGGGCGAAGTTTACCGGCTGGCCCGGGGCATCGAAGGCGAGCGCGACGCCTGAGCCTTAGCCCATGCTGCCGAGCAGCGTCGCTCCGATAAGGACCGTAGCGCCGATGGCCACGAACATCGCGTACAGAGCCGTTCCCGGCAGTTTGTGTTCATTGCGGAAATGCGGGCGACTAGCGGCGTCGAGCTTGCGCTCGGCCTTGGTCGGGGGACTTCCGCCAGCTTCGGCATCAGTGCCCAGCGGGGCGGCAGCGGGATCGGGAAAGCCGATCTTTTCACCAGTCGCGCCGCTGTCGATGTTGTGGCGCAGCTGGTCGGTGGTGGGGGCGTTGTCAGCCATGAGGCGTCTCCGTTTGCAGGCATAATGCCCTGCGGCGCGGCTGTGTTCCCTCAGGGAACGATCGCCGGCGAGGTGACGTTGACGCGTCATCTTTTTCAACGGGACGACCATGGACTTTTCTCGATGTGTGCATCTGTGCGTCGACATGCAGCGCATGTTCGCGGAGGACACTGACTGGCATGTGGATGCATTGGCCGACGTGTTGCCGGCCGTGGAGGCGCTGACCGCGCCTCACCCCGCGCGAACCGTTTTCACCCGGTTCATTCCCCCGGCCAAGGCGGAGGAAGCCAGCGGCAGCTGGCAAGGCTACTACCAGGCCTGGCCCAATATGCTACGCGAGCGGCTGGCCCCCGAGATGATCGAGCTGGTACCCAGCCTACAGCGGTTCGTTCCGCCAGCCCGGGTCATTGACAAGGCGGTGTATTCGCCGTGGTGGTCCGGCTCACTGCATCAGCGATTGCAGGCGGAGGGCATAAACACGCTGGTGATCACGGGTGGGGAAACCGAGGTTTGCGTGCTTTCCACGGTGATGGGCGCCATCGATCTTGGCTACCATGTGGTGCTGCCCAAAGATGCCGTGTGCAGCTCGGCGGCCGAAACGCATGTGGCAATGCTGTCGATCTATGACAGCCGGTTCGGCATTCAACTCACCGCCTGCACCACGCAAGAGGTGCTCGATCAGTGGCGCAGCTAGGAGATCACCCCATGCAGATTGGCTACCACGCATCGCACGAGCAGTTTTCGCCTTCGAGCCTGCTCCAATTTGCCCGCATGGCGCAGGATGCCGGGTTTTCCTGCGCCAAGTCCTCGGACCATATCCATCCCTGGAGCGAAAAGCAGGGCCAGTCGGGCTTTGCCTGGTCGTGGCTGGGCGCGGCCATGGCGGTGACGGATCTGCCGTTCGGCTCGATCACGGCGCCGGGCTATCGTTACCATCCCGCTATCGTTGCCCAGGCGGCGGCGACCTTGGGCGAGATGTTTCCCAACCGGTTCTGGCTGGCGCTGGGGAGCGGAGAAGCGGTCAATGAGTCAATCACCGGACAGTATTGGCCGGACAAGCCGGAGCGCAACGCCATTCTAGCGGAATGTGCCGCGGTTATCCGCGCGCTGTTTGCTGGCGAGACGGTGACGCATCGCGGGCGGATCACAGTGGTGGAGGCCAAAGTGTATTCCCGGCCCGCAACACCTGTGCCGTTGTTTGGCGCAGCCATTACGCCCGCGAGCGCCCGGCATGTGGCGCAATGGGCCGACGGACTGTTGATTACGGGGGGCAAGGTCGAGGAGATCCGGCCTTCCATCGAGGCGTTCAGGGAGGCCGGTGGCGAGGGCAAGCCGGTCCATATTCAGCATGCCATGTGCTGGGCTCAGACCGAAGACGAGGCGTTCAACGAGGCGCTGGACCAATGGGCGGCCAACGCCGCAGGCGGAGAGGTAAACTGGGACCTGCGGCGACCGCGCGATTTCGATCAGGCGACACGTTTCGTGCGCCGGGAGGACATCGCCGAGGCGGTGTTCATTTCCCATGATCTCGGCCGGCATCGGGCAGCCATCGAGGCTTATGCGGAGCTAGGCGCAACGGCCGTGCATCTGCACCAGGTAGGGCGCAATCAGGCCGAGTTCATCGATGCGTTCGGCACAACGGTGCTGCCGGCGCTGGATCGGATGACGCGTCAACAGCGTTAACCAGCCACTGACGGCAAAGGGGCTGAGCCTCGTTCGGCCTGGCGGCAAGGCTG
>JAQGKH010000070.1 GCA_028290225.1 Devosia sp.
ACGCCGGGGCCGAACTGCTCGATGGCGTGCGCATCGAGGATGCCAATGTGGAACTGCTGTTTGCGCCCGACTGGGGTCAGCTGGGACTGCTGGGCGAAATCCGGCCGCATCTTGGGGCGACGCTGAATACCGCCGGGCACGAAAGCCTCGTTTATGCCGGCGCCAGTTGGACCGTGCGCCTGCCGGTGCTGCCGGTCTGGGCCGAAGCGAGCCTGGGGGCGGCCGTACATAACGGCGCCTGGCTTGAGGGCGAAGTGCCCCAGCGCTGGGGTTGCGCGGCGCTGCTGCGCGCCTCGGGCAGCATTGGCATCGATGTGCTGCCAGGCGCCGCGGTGATGCTGACGGCCGAACACCTCACCGATGGCGGCGCCTGCGGCGGTCCGGCCGAGGGCTTGACCAATCTGGGCGTGCGCGCCGCCTTGCGCTTCTAGCTCAGGCGACTTGCCCGGCCGCCCAGCCCGACGCCCAGGCCCACTGGAAATTATAGCCCCCGAGCCAGCCGGTGACATCGACCACCTCGCCCACGAAATACAGGCCCGGAACGTCGCGCGCCGCCATGCTCTTGGCGTCGAGGTCGCGCGTATCGATGCCCCCCAGCGTCACTTCCGCCGTGCGATAGCCCTCCGAGCCCACCGGCTTGAGTGTCCAGTCCGACAGGACGCCCGCCACCTGATCGAGCTTCTTGTCGGAAAAATCACCCACCATGCCGGGCAGGTTCAACTCGTCACCCAGCAGCTGCGCCAGCCGCTTGGGCAGGAGATTGGCCAGAACGGTCTGGATCTGCAGCCGCGGCGTGGTTTGCCGGGCTTCGCGCAACAGCGCGCCCGGATTGCGCCCTGGCAACAGGTCCACCCCGATCGTGTCGCCTTCACGCCAATAACTCGAGATCTGCAGGATCGCGGGGCCAGACAGGCCGCGATGGGTAAACAGCAGGGCTTCGGCGAACCGCGTCTTGCCATGGCGCACCACCGCATCGGTGGCAATGCCGGCAAGCTCCTTGAGCCGCTCCAGCGCGCCCGTTTCAAAGGTCAGCGGCACCAGTGCCGGCCGGGTATCGGTGACGCGCAGGCCGAACTGGGCAGCGAGTTGATAACCCAGCCCTGTGGCCCCCATCTTGGGAATGGACTTGCCACCGGTGGCAACCACGAGGCTGTCGCAGGTGACCGAACTGGTGGAGAGCTGCAGGGCAAAACCCGTGTCCTGCTTGCTGACCTGTTCCACCGCGGTTTCCAGCACCAGGGTAACACCGGCCTGGCGCATTTCACTCAAAAGCATGGTGTTGATCTGCGTGGCAGGGCCATCGCAGAACAGCTGGCCCAGGGTTTTCTCGTGAAAACTGATGCCATGGCGCTGCACCAGGGCAATGAACATTTCAGGCGTGTAGCGGCTCAGCGCCGACAGCGCGAACCGGGGATTGTTGCTGAGGAAGCGATCCCGGCCCTTGTCGATGGTGGCATGGATGTTGGTGAAGTTGCAGCGCCCACCGCCCGAGATGCGGATCTTTTCGCCGGCATATTTGGCATGATCGACCACCAGCACGCTGCGCCCGCGCTTGCCCGCTTCGATGGCGGCCATCATGCCGGCAGCGCCCGCGCCGAGCACCACGACGTCGTAATGGATCATGGTTTGGTCCTTGTGTGTTTTGCCGCAGTTACCGCGATAGACCGACGGGGCGCAAGGCGGGGGGCGAGACACCATGCGCCCCCAGTTGGATTCCCGCGACCAAGGAGCCACAGCAGCCGTTGACTAAATCCTATTTGGGAGTATGACTTCGCCTGCTTTCCATTCAAGCAGTCACACCATGCGCAGCATCAGCATATCTGCCGATTCATCCACCGCCCGGCTTATCGCCGGCGGCCTTGCTGCGCCGCTGACTAAAACCACCAAAACCGCCTGACGCTTTTCCCCGGGTCGCGCTCCCGCCGGGGAGAGGCCGAAACCGGATGACCATGGTCCCACGGGATCATGCGGGGCGAAAATTGGTACAGGGACTGGAGTTCCACTCATGGGTTATCGCGTCGCAGTTGTAGGGGCCACGGGCAATGTGGGCCGCGAAGTTCTCGCCATCCTGGCCGAACGCAAGTTTCCGGCCGATGAGGTGATCGCGCTGGCTTCCTCGCGCTCGATCGGGCGCGAGCTGAGCTATGGCGACAAGATCCTCAAGGCCAAGAACCTGGAGGATTTCGATTTCACCGGTGTCGATTTCGCCATCATGTCGGCGGGCGGCGCCATTTCCAAGCAATGGGCGCAGCGCATTGCCGCCACCGGCTGCATCGTCATCGATAATTCCAGCTATTGGCGCTACAATTCGGATGTGCCGCTGGTGGTGCCCGAAGTCAACGCCCATGTGCTGGACGCCTTCATGGCCAATCCGCGCCGCACCAACATCATCGCCAATCCCAATTGCTCCACCGCCCAGCTGGTGGTGGCGCTCAAGCCCCTGCATGACTTTGCCAAGATCAAGCGCATTGTCGTGTCGACCTACCAGTCGGTTTCGGGCGCGGGCAAGGAAGGCGTGGACGAGCTGTGGAACCAGACCAAGGGCATTTTCGTCAATGACAGCCCGGGTGGCGGCACCAAGTTCCCCAAGCAGATCGCCTTCAACGTCATCCCCCAGATCGACGTGTTCATGGAAGACGGCTACACCAAGGAAGAATGGAAGGTTCTGGCCGAAACCAAGAAGATCCTCGATCCCAAGATCCGCGTGACCTGCACCGCCGTGCGCGTGCCCGTGTTTGTTGGCCATTCCGAAGCCGTCAATATCGAGTTCGAGAACCCCATCACCGCCGATGAAGCGCGTGACATCCTGCGCGAGGCGCCCGGCATCTCGGTGCTCGATAAGCGCGAACCCGGTGGTTATGCGACCCCGGTTGAATGCGTCGGTGAATACGACACCTTCGTGTCTCGCATCCGCGAGGATGACACGGTGGAAAACGGCCTCGCCATTTGGATCGTTTCGGACAATCTGCGCAAGGGCGCGGCGCTCAACACCATCCAGATCGCCGAAACCCTGATCGAGCGCGGCTTGCTGGCCAAAAAGGCCGCCTGAACCTGTAAATCCCTGCCGGCCCTGACTTGGGGCCGGCACGTCCGCGCCGCCGGCCGGGGATCCCCCAAGCCCGATGCCAGCAGGGTCCTCCATGTCTCCGCGCGATATCGTTCTGGCCCTGCTGGTTGTGACCGTTTGGGGCGTCAATTTCACCGTGATCAAGCTCAGCGTTGCCGAACTGCCGCCTTTGCTGGTGGCGGCGCTGCGCTTTTTCTTTGCGGCGGTGCCGGCGGTGTTTTTCGTGCGACGGCCCGAGGCACCCTGGCGCCTCGTGATCGCCTATGGGTTGTTCATGGGCGTGGCGCTCTACGCCCTGCTCAATCTGTCCATTTATCTGGGCATGCCCGCGAGCCTTGCCTCGCTCGTGCTCCAGGTGCAGGCCATGTTCACCATCCTGCTAGGCTTTCTGGTGCTGGGCGAACGGCCGCGGCTGCAGCAATTGCTCGGCGTGGCGGTGGCCTTTGGCGGCATCGCTTTGATCGGCGGGGCGGGGCTGGAGGGCGTGGGGTTCTTGCCCTTTGCCCTTACCATTGCGGCGGCAATCGCCTGGGGAGTGGCCAACATCTTGTCCAAGAAGGCTGGCAATATCGACATGCTCAGCTTCACGGTCTGGGGAAACCTCGTGGCGCCGTTGCCGCTGCTGGTGTTGTCGGTGTTGTTTGATGGCCCGGCCGTGGCCCTCGACGCCTTGACCCATCCCAGCTGGCAGGTAGCGGGAATGGTGGCGTTCCTGGCCTATCCCAACACCCTGTTCGGTTTTGCCGTTTGGAGCAATTTGCTCAAGCGCTATCCCACCGCGAGCGTGGCGCCCTTTACTCTCCTCGTGCCCGTGGCGGGGATAGCCTCGGGCGTGGTGTTTCTGGGGGAAACCATTGGGCCCGCGGAACTCGCCGGGGGCGCCCTGATCCTCCTGGGCCTTGGCCTAGCCGTGATCCGCCGGCGTGAACCGGCGGCTTACGCGGGGATCAAAGCTCAGGGCGGATGAAGTCGCCGGTTTCCCCGTCCATCACCCATAGCTCGCCGGTCGAGATATCGAACCAGGCGCCGTGGACCGCCAGCTTACCGGCGCTTTCCAGCTCCGCCACATATGGGAAAGTGCGCAGATTATTGATGGAGTTGCGGATGGAAATCCGCTCCAGCGCCGTTTGCCGCTCCCCGGGGGTGAGCAATGTATTGGCGCCCAGCTGATCGGGCAGATCGCCCAGCATGCTGATCCATTTGCCGATGAAATCGCCATCCGCCAGCGGCGCGGCTTCCGGATCGAGCGCGGCGCGAATGCCGCCGCAGCGGCCATGCCCCATCACCACGATACTGCTGATCCCCAGCGCCTTGACGGCAAACTCGATGCCGGCCGAGGTGCCGTGCTGGCCCCCATCGGGTTGATAGATCGGCACCAGATTGGCGACATTGCGCAGCACGAACAACTCGCCCGGTCCCGCGTCGAAAATCATTTCGGGCGCTGCGCGGCTGTCGCAACAGGCGATGATCATGGTGGTGGGGTTCTGACCAAAGGCGGCGAGATCGCGAATGCGATCCCGCTCGCGCAGGTAGCGTCCCGCCATGAAATTAGCGTGACCTTGCAAAAGGTGTGGGGGAAACCGGTGCATGACCGATCAATTAGCGCTAAGACGCTCGCAGATCAACTCCGGCGCAACAGCGCCAGCGCATTGGATCCATGCATGCTTATTTATCGCTTCCTGTCGGGCGAGGACGACGCCAGCTTCTGCCACAAGGTCACCAAGGCCCTTTCGGAAGGTTGGTCCCTTCATGGCTCGCCCAGCTATGCCTATGACGCCTTCAGCAAGAAGATGCGCTGCGGCCAGGCGGTGACCCGCGTCGCCCGCGACCAGCCCTATGATCCCGACAAGAAGCTCGTCGACTTCTAGGGGCGGTTGAGCGCCAGCCATTGCAGCATCATGATAGTCTTGCCATCCATGATCTCGCCCCGCCCGATCATCGCCAGCGCGTCCTCGAGCGGCAGTTCGAGGATTTCGATATCCTCGCCTTCCTCGGCGAGGCCCCCTCCGCCCTCTGGCGGCGTGGCGGCATCGTAGAGGCCCAAAAAGCAGCTGACCTTTTCCTGCAGCGACCCGGGGCTCATGAACGCCTCGAACATATGTTCGACGCCATGCGGCCGGAGCCCGGTTTCCTCCAGCGCCTCGCGCACCGCGGCGACCGGGGCCGGATCGTCATCCACCAGCCCGGCGCAGACCTCCACCAGGAAAGCCGGCTCGCCTGCCGCAAAGGCGGGATAGCGGAACTGGCGGACCAGGATCACCGTCCGCTGCACCGGCTCGAACAGGAGGATAGCCGCGCCATGGCCGTGGTCATAGCATTCGCGCACCTGCCGCTGCCAGGTGCCGTCGCTGCGCTGGTATTCGAAACTCGCCTGGGTCAGCGTGCCCCAATGGCGCGCCAGCGTTTCCACCTGGACGTTCTTGATCCGCTCGCTCACGCCGGCCTCTCTGCTTGGGTGCAGCCCGCCTTCTAGCGCAGGCGCCGTCGCGCCGCAAACGGCGCAGGGATGCCAGCAACCGGGAGGGCGGCGATTGCAGCTAAAGTTTATCCCCGAACGGCGTTTCGGGCTTTGACCTTGCCGCGCCTCGACGCTAGAAGTCTTGAACTATTCCAAACTGCAGCGGCCCTGCCGCGCGCCAGCGAGGCTCCGTTGCCGGTTCGACCCCGTCCCACATCCCCCCATCTGCAAGTTTACCGCTGGACCATCACGATGGCGATGTCCATCGTTCATCGGGCGACCGGCATTGCCAACTATGCCGGCTCGTCGCTGCTGGTGCTGTGGCTGGCCGCCGCGGCCTGGGGCGCCGAGCCCCTAAACCTGGTCAACGCCATCTATGGCTCCTGGCTCGGACAGCTGGTGCTGTTCGGCTATACCTGGTCGCTGATCCACCACATGCTCGGCGGGTTGCGCCATTATGTGTGGGACCTGATCTACGGCCTTGAGGCTGGCCAGCGCGAAGCGCTCAGCTGGGCCAATGTGATTGCTTCCGTGATCCTGACCCTGCTGGTCTGGACCATTTTCGTGTGGGTGGGCAACTGATGCGCGAACAGATCTTGTCCAAGGCCGCGATCGCCAATCCCAAAACCAAATATGGTGACGCCAAGGCCTCGACCCGCCACTTCCTGCTGCAGCGCCTGTCGGGCATCAGCAATGTGCTGTTTCTGGGCTTTTTGATCTTCATCGTCACCCGGCTGGCCGGCGAGGACCGCGCCGAGATGGTCGAGGTGATCGGCAATGCCTGGATCGGCCTGCCCTTTGCCGTGCTGCTCGTGATCGTGACGCTGCATATGCGCAACGGCATGCGCGACATTCTCGAGGACTATTTTGCCGGTCGCACCTACAGCCTCTACATGACGCTCAACACCATGTGGACGCTGGCGATCGCGGTGATCGGCGTGTTCTCCATTCTCAAGCTTGTATTCTGGGGTTAGTGGCTGATGGCTTCCACCTATGAGATCATCGACCACGAATTTGACGTGGTGGTGGTCGGCGCCGGCGGCGCCGGGCTGCGCGCTACGCTCGGCATGGCCGAGCAGGGCTTCAACACTGCCTGCATCACCAAGGTTTTTCCCACCCGCTCCCATACCGTCGCGGCGCAGGGTGGCATTGCCGCCTCGCTGTCCAACATGGGACCCGACAGCTGGCAATGGCATATGTACGACACCGTCAAGGGGTCGGACTGGCTGGGCGACAACGACGCCATGGAATATCTGGCGCGCGAAGCCCCGGCGGCCATTTATGAGCTTGAGCATTATGGCGTGCCGTTTTCGCGCACTGAAAGCGGCAAGATCTACCAGCGTCCCTTTGGCGGCCACATGACCGAATATGGCGAAGGCCCGCCGGTGCAGCGCACCTGCGCCGCCGCCGACCGCACCGGCCACGCCATTCTCCACACGCTTTATGGCCAGTCGCTGCGCAACGACGCGCAGTTCTTCATCGAATATTTCGCGCTCGACCTGATCATGGGCGACGATGGCTCGTGCCAGGGCGTGATGGCCTGGAAGCTCGACGATGGCACCATGCACCGCTTCCGCGCCAAGCTGGTGGTGCTGGCGACCGGGGGCTATGGCCGCTCCTATTTCTCGGCGACCTCAGCCCATACCTGCACCGGCGACGGCAATGGCATGGTGGCGCGTGCCGGATTGCCGCTGCAGGACATGGAATTCGTGCAGTTCCACCCTACGGGCATCTATGGCGCAGGCGTGCTGATCACCGAAGGGGCGCGCGGGGAAGGCGGCTATCTGACCAATTCGGAAGGCGAGCGCTTCATGGAGCGCTATGCCCCCAATGCCAAGGACCTCGCCTCGCGCGACGTGGTGAGCCGCTGCATGACGCTGGAAATCCGCGAAGGCCGGGGCGTGGGTCCCAAGAAGGACCATATTTTCCTCCATCTCGATCACCTCGACCCCAAGGTGCTGCACGAACGGCTGCCGGGCATCACTGAATCGGCAAAGATCTTTGCCGGCGTCGACCTGACGCGCGAGCCCATTCCGGTGCTGCCCACCGTGCACTACAATATGGGCGGCATCCCCGCGAACTATCATGGCGAAGTGCTCAACCCGACCGATACCGATCCCGATCGGGTCGTGCCCGGGTTGATGGCGGTGGGCGAGGCGGCCTGCGCCTCGGTGCATGGCGCCAATCGCCTGGGGTCCAATTCGCTGACCGACCTCGTCGTGTTCGGCCGTGCCGCCGCGCTGCGCGCCGGCAAGGTGCTGGATCGCACCGCGCCGGTGCCGCCGATCAACCCAGGCCAAGACGACAAGATCATGGCTCGGTTTGATCGCCTGCGGCACGCCAATGGCAGCCAGCCGACCGCCGATCTGCGCGAAGCCATGCAGCGCACCATGCAGGAAGACGCCGCCGTGTTCCGCACCGGCGAAACCCTGCAATCGGGCGTTGCGCGCATGAGCGCCATCTA
>JAQGKH010000129.1 GCA_028290225.1 Devosia sp.
TCAAAGAGTCCGTCGGCCAACATGGCACGCGCACAGCCCAAGGCCTCTTCGGCGGGCTGGAAAATGAAGACAACGGTTCCATTGAAGTCGGGATTGCTGGCCAGGCAGTGTGCTGCCATCAACAGCGATGTCGTGTGGCCATCGTGCCCGCAGCCGTGGAACATCCCGCTCACCTTCGAGGCCCAGGGCACGTCGAGGCGTGACTGCATCGGCAGTGCGTCCATATCGGCTCTCAGCCCGATGGTTGGCCCGTCCCCCCGACCGCGCAGGACACCTACGACTCCAGTACCACCGACACCCGTGCTGCACTCAATGCCCCAGCTGCGCAGCTTTTCTGCGACGATGGCCGCCGTCCGGTGTTCTCCAAAACCGATTTCAGGGTGGGTGTGAAAGTCCCGGCGCAGCGGCACGAATTCTGCGGCGTGGCTCTGGATAAAGGGGTGAATGTCCACTTGGGGTCTCGCTATGGTGCCGCAAGGGCCAGGTTGGTGGGGTTTTGAACCGATTGCCGATCAGCAGACGGTGACATTGGCTGCAAGGCCGGCAAGGCTAGTTTCCTTGTAGCGCTCGCTCATGTCGTGCCCAGTTTGCCGCATGGTTTCGATGCAGGCATCGAGCGAGACGACATGAATTCCATCTCCTTTGAGGGCCAGCGATGCAGCCGTGACGGCCTTGACCGCTCCAAAGGCATTGCGCACGATGCATGGGATCTGCACCAAGTGGGCCACCGGGTCGCAGGTCATCCCCAGATGATGCTCGAGCGCGATTTCCGCGGCATTTTCCACTTGCCGGACGCTGCCGCCCATGATCGCGCAGATGCCCGCTGCTGCCATGGCCGAGGCTGATCCTACCTCGCCCTGGCATCCTACCTCCGCACCGGAAATGGAAGCATTGTGCTTGATGATGCCGCCGATCGCCGCTGCGGTCAGCAGGAAATCGTGCACCTGCCTGCGCCCGCTGGCCGGGGTGAACTTGACGAAATACTGCAGCACCGCTGGCACCACACCGGCGGCGCCATTGGTTGGGGCTGTGACCACCCGGCCGCCAGCGGCATTTTCCTCGTTCACCGCCATGGCGAAAAGGCTCAGCCAGTCATTGGCCAGCATCAGGCTGGGCTGGTTCTGACGCGACGCTGTTTCAAGCTGCTCGTGGATCTGCCTTGCCCGGCGCTTGACCTTGAGGCCCCCTGGCATGATCCCGTCCTGCCCCAGACCACGCTCGATGCAAGCCGACATGGCGGACCAGATGGCGTCCATGCCACGATCGAGTTCGTAGCGGCTGCGCACCGTTTCCTCATTGGCGCGCTTCATTTGAGCGATGGTCAGGCCGGACGCCTCCGCCATGGCCAGCATCCGGCTGGCTGTTTCGAAGGGATAGGGTATGTCGCCCTGAACTGCTGGTGGCAGAGGACCCGCCGCCAATTCATCCGCACTCACAACAAAGCCGCCGCCGATCGAAAAATAGGACTGGCGGTAGATCACCTGCCCCGCTTCGTCCCGGGCGATGAATTGCAAGCCATTGGGATGGCCTGGCAATGGATTGCGCTTGTCGAGAACAAGATCGATGTCCGGACGGAAGCGATAGCTCGGATGGCCGGGTGGCCAGACCTGACCTTCAGCTTCCACACGCGCGACGATCGCATCGACCTGATCTGGATCGACCGAAGCGGGCAGGCATCCGCTCAGGCCCAGAATGACCGAGCGGATGGTGCCATGTCCCACGCCGGTAAAGGCGAGCGAACCATGGAGCGATGCACTCA
The DNA here is from genome assembly GCA_028290225.1 of Devosia sp. Taxonomy (GTDB): domain Bacteria; phylum Pseudomonadota; class Alphaproteobacteria; order Rhizobiales; family Devosiaceae; genus Devosia. The sequence continues at coordinate 1,760 of JAQGKH010000129.1, forward strand.
GGGCCACCGGCCTGGAGCGGGGAGGGCGGGGGCGATCAGGCGTGGCCAGTTCGTCGAGAAACCGGCCGGCCGCCGTCATCGGACCCATGGTGTGCGAGCTCGAGGGTCCGATGCCGATCTTGAAGATGTCGAAGATGGAAAGGAACATGATCGGGGCTCGCCCTCTTCGGCCATCTCAGCCAACAAGCAGACACTGTGGGACCTCGATGATCCCGCGGTGAGTTTTGCCTATTGAGCCGCCATCTTCAGGTTGGTGTCCAGGAACTCCGATGTGAAGGCATCGGCCGGATCAAACGGGGTCTGGATGTCAAAATAGGTTTCGACCAGTTTATAGGTCTGGGCAACCCGATCGGCATCCAGATAACCGAGGCCCTTGGTGGTGGTGAATTCGTCAGCCATCAATTCCTTGACGCGACCCCAGTGCTTGTTCATTTCGCCCCGCTCGAGCCCACTGGCGCTTTGGGTCAGGGCATCGATGCACGGGTCGACGTTTGCCACGCATTCCGAATAGGCTCGCTGGGTGACCTTGACGAAGGCGGCTACAGTGTCCCGGTGATTTTCGAGGAAGTCGCCGTTCACGATGAAGGAGTTGCCATAGGGGTTGAGGCCCAGTTCGCTCCACCGCACGAACTTCAGGTCATCGCCAAAGGTTTCGACCTTGAGATCATGGCCGTTATAGAAATCCGAAATGATGTCGACCTGGCCGGCGGCCAGGCTTGCGACCTTCGCCTGCGGCGTGATGTTGACGAAGGTGACCGAATCGACGGCCAGGCCAGCCGCTTCGGCAAAGGCAGGCCACATCACGCGTGCCGCATCGGCCGGCGGATTGCCGATCGTGTGGCCGGCAAAATCAGCGACGGTTTCGATGCCCGAGGATTTTTTCCAGTAGAAGGCAAAAGGCGCCTGGGCGTAAAGGCTCATCACCGCAACAACATCGGCACCCATGCTGCGCGCCACGAACGCCGTGCCTAGCTCGGCAATGCCGATCGCGTGCTTGCCCACTCCCACGGACTGCGCCGACATGGCCGAACCGCTGCCCGCATCGATGGTGAGGTTGATCCCGGCCTCGTCGTACCAACCCTGCTGTTTGGCATAATAGATCGGCGCGTGGTCGGCGCCCGGCGTCCAGTTCAGCACAATGGCGACCGCCTCCTGCGACTGGACCGCGGTGGAAGTCAGCGCGATTACCGCGATCCCCGCCGCCATTCCGATAAACTTGTTCATGACATCCCTGCTCCCTGAAAGGCCTTGGTCAGCGACCAGGCACAACCATCTCCAATGGTCCTGCGGGCGTACACAGGGTCGACCGTGCATACGATCTGCATTAAACAAACGCTAGACCTGCGCCTGTTCCACGTCAATAACCTGATCAACTGTTTGGTTGTCTCCATGTCGAAGCTCACTGCCAAGCCCGAAGCTGGCGCAATCGCGCCCATCGCCAAGCCCCGGCGGCAGGCCAGCAAGAAGCCGGACCTGTCGAGCCGTGAGTTGCTGCTTCGGGCAGCGAGCAAAGAGTTTGCAAGCTAGGGGCTGTAAGGCGCGCGGGTCGATCAGATCGCCAATAAGGCCGGGGTGAACAAGCAGCTGGTGTATCACCACTTCTCGAGCAAGGAGGCGCTCTACCAGATTGTGGTGGAACAGGCCTATGCGCGTATCCGCGCCGAGGAATCCAAGCTTG
>JAQGKH010000166.1 GCA_028290225.1 Devosia sp.
CCAGGTCACCTGCCAGTCGCGCAACCGGAACATGCGGTCGATCTTGAGGCCCGCCCCCATCAGGGCGATGATCACGACGAACTCGGTCAAGCTCTCGGTGACATAGGGGTGGCTGATGGGTGAAGTATCGAGCGGCAGGCGAGTGAAGCCTACGATGGCGGCCCCAAGGGCGAGGCACACCACGGGCAGCGACAACGGGAGGCGGCGCAGGGCCAAGGGCAGCCAGGCGACCAGCGCGATCAGCAGCCCCGCACCGGTCATTGCAACAATGTAAGGATCGGGGGCCCAGTCGGTCATGATCGGCGCGGGCTCCCGTTCCTGGTTCAGCGGCGCTCGACGAAGCGCAAGGCAGCAACGCGGAAAGCGGGCATAAAGTTTGAACGGGTGGTGAGGGATCGCACCCGCGATCGCGCGGCTCGCCGGCGCGCAACCCGGCGGCGCAACCTTGCAGGTGGTGTGGGTGTTGTTCGGCTGGTCTTGCGGCGCCGATCTTTGCACGGCACATCGACGGCTCCGCGACGGAAGTGTAGTAAGCACGGCGCAAATGGCTGCGGCCGGCTCTCAAGCTCTCGGTGGAAAACACAACAATGGCGGATCCGCGTATTCTGACTGGCACTGCAGGGCTCGATTTCGTCCTGCGGGGTGGGCTGACACCGGGTCGGTTATATCTGCTGGAAGGGGCGCCGGGATCGGGCAAAACCACGTTGAGCCTGCAGTTCCTGTTCGAGGGCGTGCGGCAAAACGAGAAGTGCCTCTACATCACCTTGTCCGAAACCAGCGAGGAAATCTCGGCCGTGGCGGACTCGCATGGCTGGACGCTGGACCAGATCGAGCTGTTCGAGTTGTCCTCGGCCGCCGAGGTGCTGGGGGGCGGGCGCGAGCAAACGCTGATCCATCCCTGGGAAGTGGAGCTGACGGCCACGGTCGACCTGCTGATCAAGCGGGTGGAGGAAGTGGCGCCGCAGCGCGTGGTGTTCGACAGCCTCTCGGAATTGCGGCTGCTGTCGCAGGATTCGCTGCGATATCGGCGGCAGGTGCTGGCGCTGAAGCAGTATTTCGCGGGCAAGAACATCACGGTGATCCTCGTTGATGACCTGACCGGCGAGAACGGGGTGCGCGATGCGCATCTGCACTCGCTGGCGCATGGGGTGATCACGCTGGAGCGCAACACGCTGGAATTCGGCGCCGCACGCCGGCGGATCGAAGTGCAGAAAATGCGCGGCATCGACTTCGTCGGCGGCTTTCACGATGTCACCATCGTGCGGGGCGGCATGAAGGTTTATCCGCGCCTGATCGCGTCCCAGCACCACTCGGCGTTCATCGGCACCCCCGTTGAAAGTGGGGTGCCAGCGCTGGATTCTTTGCTGGGTGGCGGGCCGCTACGGGGCACCTGCACCTTGTTGATGGGCCCGGCGGGTGCCGGCAAGTCGACGGTGTCGATCCAGTATGCCATGGCCGCCTGCGCGCGCGGCGAAGCGGTCACCATGTATCAGTTCGATGAACGCATCGGCACGCTGATGGCGCGCGCCAAGAGCATGGGGCTGGATCCTGGCCAGTATATCCGATCGGGATTGCTCAAGGTCGAGCAGGTGGAGCCGGCCGAAATCACACCGGGTGAGTTTGCCTGGCGGGTGCGCCAGGAAGTGGAGCAGCGCCAGGTCAAGGTGCTGATCATCGACAGCATGAATGGTTACATGGTTTCCATGCCCGAGGAAAAGCAGCTGTTGCTGCAATTGCACGAATTGCTGGCTTATCTCAGCCAGCAGGGCGTGCTGACGCTGCTGGTCAATCCGCAAACGGGGCTGATGGGAACCATGAGCACCAGCCAGCTCAACATCTCCTATATCGCTGACGTCGTGCTGCTGTTCCGCTTCTTTGAAGCGGAGGGGCGATTGCGCAAGGCGATCTCGGTGATCAAGAACCGGGGCGGCTATCATGAGGATTCCATCCGCGAGCTGGCTGTAGACGCGCGCGGGGTGCGCATCGGGGAGCGGTTGACCGATTTCAAGGGGGTGATGACGGGCACGCCTGAATATATCGGGGAAGCACGCGGGCTGATCGAGAGCCGCACCGATGTCCGGGCGGAGTGACGTTGTTCACGTCCTTGCTCCGCTAGGACGTGATGCCCAGAGCGTGTGCTCGATCCTTGCGGCGCGCAAGTTCGAGACCAATGTGGTGGGCTCGCTCAACGAGCTGGCAGCCGAGCTGGGCACCGATACCGGTGCGGTGGTGTTGACCGAGGACGCGATGGTGGGGCGGGACTGGTCGAGGCTGGTCAAGGCACTGCAGGAGCAGCCAAGCTGGTCGTCCTACCCGTTTATCTTCATCATCGGGCGCCGCAATGCCGAGTTGTCGCCGCATGCCGCGCATGGGCTGCTGCCGCCCGAGTTGACCAATGTGATGATGCTGGAAAAGCCGATGGGCTCAGCAACGTTGCTGAGTGCGGTGGATTGGGCACTGGGTGGCCGGCGCCGGCAATTCCAGACCCGCGACCATTTGCGTGAGCTCGAGCAAAGCGCTGCCCGGCAGCGGCTGATGACGCGCGAGCTGGCGCACCGGGTCAAGAATACCATCGCGGTGCTGCAATCGATCGTGTCGCAGACCATGCGCCCGTTCCCCGAGATGGGTGGCGTCAAGGACCGGCTGGTGGAGCGCTTCGCCGCGCTGGCACGGGCTCATGACCTGTTGCTGACCACCGATTTTCACAGTGCCATGTTTCACCAGCTGGTGACCGCTTCGGTCAGCGTGCATGACGGCGATGGGACCCATGTAACAATCGACGGGCCCGATTTCGAGATCTCGCCGCAAGCCGCCCTGTCGTTCGCCCTGGTGTTCCACGAGTTGGCCACCAATGCGGTCAAATATGGCGCGCTGTCCAACGATACGGGCCGGGTGGCGGTGCATTGGGGCTTCACCCGTGACGACCAGCTGGAGCTGATGTGGCGCGAACATGGGGGGCCGGCCGTGGTGGAACCAGAGGCCAAGGGCTTTGGATCGCGGCTGATCCGCACGACGCTGGCCGGCTTGGGGCAGGTGAGCGTGGCTTATCCTGCCGACGGGCTGGAGGTGACCTTTGTCGGCCCCAAAGAGGGGCTGACTTATTCGGTGGTGCCGGATTTCGAGGCGGTTGAAGCGTTCTAGGCAGGTTTACCTGACTGCCTGAACCTGCTTGAGCAGCGCGGCCTGGAGGGTTTCGTTGCCCGCCACGACCTGGCCATTCCAGACCGAGCCGGTGGCGCCGGCAAAATCGGAAACGAAGCCGCCGGCTTCCCTGACCATTAACTGGCCCGGGGCAACATCCCATGGGGAAAGCCCGGCTTCCCAGAGCGCATCGAAGCGCCCGGAGGCAAGCCAGGCCATATCAACCGAAATGGAGCCCGAGCGGCGAATGCCGGCAACAGCGGGGTTGATGGCGGCCAGCTGGCGCAGTTGCAGAGCGTCATTGGCGGTGCCCTGCGTCTTGATGCCGGTAACAACGACCGCTTCTGAAAGGTGACGGCGCGAGGCCACGCGCAGACGCCGGCGATCATTGAGCCATGAGCCGCCGCCTTTTTCGGCGGTATAGAGTTCATCGAGCACGGGATTATAGATCACCGAGGCGACGATTTCGTTGGAGCGCTCGAGCGCAATGGCACAGGCAAAGAGCGGGATGGAGTGCAGGAAATTGGTGGTGCCATCGAGCGGATCGACGATCCAGCGATGCTGGCCATCGGTGCCGGCGACCTCGCCGCCTTCCTCCATCAGAAAGGCATAGGTCGGGCGGGCCTTGCGCAGTTCGTCAAAGACGATCTGTTCGGCGCGCAGATCGGCCTTGGACACGAAGTCGGCCGGTCCCTTGCGCGAAACCTGCAGGCTCTCGACTTCGCCGAAATCCTTGGTGAGCGACTTGCCGGCCTTGATGGCGGCCGAAACCATGACGTTGAGAAGGGCTGAGCGGGCCATGGATCAGTCCGCCCGGCGCATATAGGTGGCTTCGGTGGTGTCGACGACGATGCGCTCGCCCACCCCGATAAAGGGCGGCACCATGACGCGCAGGCCATTGGAAACAATGGCGGGCTTGAACTGGTTGGAGGCGGTCTGGCCTTTCTGCACCGGATCGGCTTCGGTGACTTCCAGCACGACATTGGCCGGGAAGCGGATGCCCAAAGGGGTATCTTCGTGCATTTCCAGGGTGATCTTCATGCCATCCTGCAGAAACGCGGCGCGGTCGCCGACAAATTCGCGCGGCAGTTCGACCTGCTCGAAATTGTCCTGATCCATGAAAACGAGATTGTCGCCCTGCTCATAGAGATAGGTGAAGTCGCGGAATTCGAGTTCAACCTGCTCCACGGTTTCGGCGGAGCGGAAGCGCTCGTTGAGCTTGGTGCCGCCCAGGATGGCCTTGAGCTCCACCTGGGCATAGGCGCCGCCCTTGCCGGGCTTGACGTGATCGACCTTGACGGCGACCCAGAGGCGGTCCTGGTGATTGATGACGAAACCGGGGCGGACTTCGTTGCCGTTGATCTTGGCCATGGGGAGATGCTTTCGGTGCGCAATTATCGGCTTGGGCCGAGCGCAGGTGCTGCGGCTGGCCAAAGAACGGGAGGGGTCGGGCTTGGCCGCTTTTTGCCCCAGAACGGGCCGGGGTTCAAGGGTTTTGCGGGACCGGTTCGTCCGTGGCCGCCGGGGGCGGCGGTTCAGGCGCTGTCGGGGACGGCGTGCCAGTGGCCGGAGCCGGGTCGGCGGCCGTGGGCGCGTGTTCGGCGTCGGTGGGCGCGGGAAGCGCTGGGGCGGGTGGCGGCGCGGCTACTACGGGAGCGGCTGGAGCGGTCGCCGGGGGTTCGGAGGGCCAGAACCGCGCCCGTTCTTCAGCCCGCGCCAGGCCGTCGGGGGACAGGGATACGAGAAGGCGATCCAGGGAGGGATCGCTCAGGCCCTGCCGGCGGGCCAGGGCGCGCCACATGGCGGCGTCTTCCAGGTTGAGCTCGATCCCTTCGCCGACGGCGAGCAGCTTGGCAAAGCGGTTTTGCGCCACCGGATTGCCCGCTTCGGCAGCGCTGCGATACCAGCGGGCGGCCTGCTCCAGGTTCCGCTCCACACCCTGGCCGAGATAAAGCAGGGTGGCGTAATCGATCTGGGCGGGCACAAGGCCTTGTTCGGCGGCCAGGGCGATGTAGCGTGCCCCTTCGGCCGGATCGGGCGGGAGGCCGGCGCCTTCGATCAGCATGGAGCCGTAATCATATTGGGCTTCGGGCAGTTCGGCATCGGCGGCCTGTTTCATCAAGGTCGCCGCCGTGACGAGGCTGGGCGTGGCGTAGACGCCTTCGACATGGAGCAGCGCCATGTTGTATTTGGCGGGCGCGTAGCCGCCCTCGGCGGCCTTGGCAAAGAGTTCGGCGGCGCGCTGGCGGTCCTGGGGGACGCCGATGCCATCCTGGTAAAGCAGGGCCAGCTGGAATGTCGCCAGGATATCGCCATGGTCCGAGGCGAGGCGATACCAGCCGGCAGCGCGCTCCTCGTTCTGGGCAACACCGAGGCCCTTGGCGAAGATTTCGGCGATCAGGGTTTGCGCGGCCGCATCGCCTTTTTCGGCGCGGGGCAGGGCGAATTCCAGGGCGGTGAGGAAATAGCCGCGCTGAAAGGCCCCGAAGGCCTCATCAACGGGCAGGCGCGGGCCGAGGGGCTGAGCGGGATCGGCGCTGGCTGGCGAAGCAGAGGATGGTTCGGGGGCGGGTGCAGCTGGCGTCGCGGGCAGCTCGGATGCGGGTGCCGCCGCCGGGCGCGGCGTGGGCAGGGGAGGCGTTTCCTGCGCAAGGGCTGCAAGGGGCAGCAGCGTGGCTGCAAGCAGCAGCAGGGGGCGGCGCATCATGGCGTGGCCCCGAGCGCACGGGCAATCGCGGCCACCGCTTGCGCCGGCGCGGGCGCCGACCAGATGCTGTCGCCAATGGCAAAGAACTCGGCGCCGCGTGGATCGGCGGCGGCAGCCGCAGCGGCAGGGTCGTGGAGGACGGCGGGGATCTCGAAGGTTTGCGCCCACCACTGCGCCAACTCGGGCGCCGCCGCATCGGGCGGGTTGTCGAGCGCACCGAACCAGACGTAATCGACGTCCAGTTCGCCGCGGGTCATGGCGTCATGGCGGGTGGAGACCGGGCCGGCACCGACGATCAGTTGCGGCTTGAGGGCCTTGATGGCCGCCCGGACAGCCGCTTCATCGCCCGTGACATGGACGCCATCGGCGCCGAGGCGCTTGGCAAGAGCCCAGTCGTTTTCCAACAAAACGGCGCAGCCGGCGCCCTGGCCGATATTGATGAGGCTGGTGGCCAACGCGGCATAGTCGGCATCGCTGCGCTGGCCCCGGCGCACCAGGAGCGCCGCAATGGGGGCGGCGCTCAGCACGCTCATCAGCGCGGCTGGGGCCAGTTCGGGCGTGGCAGCGGCAGGGGAAACAAGCAGAAGCTGAGGAGCCATGGGATTCCGGGACGAAGCGACGCACCGGAGGTTGTGGCGCGCCATTGGGGCGACAAAAGGGTCGCACTCCCATAAGGGCAAAGGCGCCTGGCGCGCAATGGCGCGCGTGAAAACGCCGGCAGCGGCGCCCGGGCGCGCAACTGCCGACGCGGCATGGGTGGGCGGTCAGGCGGCGAGGCGATCCTGTTCGCTGGTCCATTGGCCCAAAGCCGCCAGCGAATTCATGCGGGCGCGATGGGTAAAGGCAGCCTGGGCCTGGGGGAAGTTCTCGCGGCGGCCGGCCCAGGTGCGCAGGGCGACGTTCTGCAGCGCGCGGCCATAAGAGAAGGTCAGCGGCCAGGGCAGGCCCACGATCTTGTTCATGGCCGACAGGTGCGCCGTGGCTTCCTCATCGGTTTGCCCGCCCGACAGGAAGGCGATACCCGGAACGGCGGCCGGGACGTGTTCGCGGAGCACTTCGACGGTGCGGCGGGCAACCTCATCGACGCTCGGCCGGTCACGCGAGTTGATGCCCGGAAGCACCATATTGGGCTTGAGCAGCATGCCACCCAGATCGACCCCGGCAAGGCGCAGTTCCTTGAAGACGTTTTCCAGCACGTCGCCGGTCACCTGGGCGCAACGCTCGAGCGAATGATTGCCCGGTTCGCCATCGCCGACGACTTCCGGCTCCACTACCGGCACGATGCCCGCTTCCTGACAGAGGATGGCGTAGCGGGCCAGTGAGTGGGCATTGGCGCGGATATTGTTGCGGGTGGGGGCGATGTCGTTGATGGTGATCACGGCGCGCCATTTGGCAAAGCCGGCGCCGAGCTTGGCGTATTGCTCGAGGCGTTGGCGCAGGCCATCGAGGCCTTCGGTGATCTTTTCGCCGGTGTCGCCGGGCATCGGAAAGGCGCCCCGATCGACCTTGATGCCGGGGATCACATCGGCATCGGCCATGATGGCGCGGAACGAGGTGCCATCGGCGGCGTGCTGCTCGAGCGTTTCCTCGGTGAGGATGACACCGGAGATGTAGTTGCGCATGGCCTCGGTGGAGCGGAACAGCATCTCGCGGTAATCGCGGCGCAGATCGAGCGAATTGGGCAGGTTGATCTTGGCGAAACGCTTGGCGATGGTTGGCTCGGACTCGTCGGCCGCCAGGATGCCCTTGCCTGGTTCCATCAGCTTGCGCGCGGTGGCATTGAGCGACATTGGCATGGCTAGTTCCCCTCTGGTGTGACGAGGGGAGCTTAGACTTGTGGCCTAGAAAGTCGATTAGACGAAGGAATATGCAACCAAGGTGGGGGCTTGGCGTTGGCGAGCCCCCTGCCATGTCTAGCGGGTCAGCGCCTCAACGCCGGGGAGGGCCTTGCCTTCCATCCATTCGAGGAACGCGCCGCCGGCGGTCGAGACATAGGTGAAGCTGTCCTTGACGCCGGCATGGGCGAGGGCCGCGACTGTGTCACCGCCACCAGCGACGGAAACGAGGCCGTGGGATGCGGTGCGCCCGGAAGAGTGCCGGGCAACGGCGACGGTACCGGCATCGAAGGGTGTCAGTTCAAAGGCGCCGAGGGGGCCGTTCCAGACCAGGGTCTGGGCGGCATCAATGGCGGCGTTGATGCGCTCGACCGAACGGGGGCCGACATCGAGGATCATGGCATCGGCGGGCACGGCGTCGATGCCGACCGTCTGGTTGGCGGCGTTGGCCTTGAATTCAGTCGCAACGACCCCATCAACGGGCAGGATGATTTCGCAGCCAGCGGTTTTTGCCGCTTCCAGGATCCGGCGGGCGGTGTCGGCCAGATCCTTCTCGCAGAGCGACTTGCCGATGTCATGGCCCTGGGCGAAGAGGAAGGTATTGGCCATGCCGCCGCCGATCACCAGCGTATCGACGCGCCCGACAAGGTTTTCCAGCAGGTCGATCTTGGAGGAAACCTTGGCGCCGCCGACAAGGGCGAT
>JAQGKH010000171.1 GCA_028290225.1 Devosia sp.
TCGTAATCGACGGGAATGGCCTTGATCGCCTCGTGCACCTGGCGGGCGTGGAGGGCCGGACCGGTGCCGGGCACCTGCGGCGCCGATTTGAGCTTGGCGCGGGCAACGCTGAGATCGGTGGGCTTGACCCCTTCGGGGCCGCCGGCGCGCAACTCCGGATCGGGCTCATAGGCATCCGGGTCGGCATCGAGCAGGCCGGCGAGGCGCTTGGTGATGGTGAAAAATTCCATCGCCTTGAGGAACGGGAACAGCGTCGCGGGCGCAATGGGCGTGCGCTCAAGCGCTTCGAGCGGCAGCTCCACCGGCACGTCCTGCGACAGGGTGACGAGCTGGCGCGAAATGCGGGCGAGCTCGGCATTGTCGGCGAGCTTTTGCCGGCGGGCGGGCTGCTTGATCTCATGGAGCCGCGAGAGCAGGGTTTCCACATCGCCAAAGGTGTTGATGAGCTCGGCCGCGGTCTTCACCCCGATGCCGGGCACGCCGGGTACATTGTCGACGCTGTCGCCGCACAGCGCCTGCACCTCGATCACCTTGTCGGGGCCAACTCCGAACTTGGCGAACACTTCCTCGACGCCGATCCAGCGCAGCGGCGGCTGGCCGGGGCGGGGGATGGTATCGAGCATGCGGATGGAGCCGTCGGGCTCCACCAGCTGCATCAGATCCTTGTCGGACGAAACGATGGTGACCTTGCCCCCGGCCGCGCGCATCTTGCAGGCATAGGTGGCGATGATGTCATCGGCTTCCCAGCCCTCCTGCTCGATGCAGGCAATGCCAAAGGCGCGGGTGGCGGCGCGGGTGAGCGGAAACTGGGGCACCAGCTCTTCAGGGGCGGAGGGGCGATGCGCCTTGTATTCGCTGTAGAGATCGTCCCGGAAGGTCTTGGCGGAATGATCAAAGATCACTGCCATATGGGTGGGCTCGTCCTCGCCCTTGAGATCCTCGGTCAGCTTGAACAGCATGTTGCAGAACCCCTGCACGCAGCCGACGGGCAAGCCGTCGGACTTGCGGTTGAGCTGGGGCAGGGCGTGGAAGGCGCGAAAGATATAGGCCGAGCCGTCGACGAGCAGCAGATGCATGAAGCGATTCCGGAACGAAGTGGAGCGCCATTCTTAAAGCAGATGCGGCGGGCCACCAAGCACCGCCAGTCCGCACAAAAAATTTTGGAACCGGGACGCCCCTTCTGCGTTGGAGCCTGATCAGGGGGAAGAATGCATTCGGTAGCGTCGTGCGTTCCGCAGAACTAGTGCTGGCTGCACTGCGCCAGCGGCGGGTTCAGATTTGCGTTCAGTATCGTGCTCAAGGTGCCTGGGCGCCGGGCAGGGTCCGGTGATCAACGCCGAACGCGCATTGGTGCTGGTGCCGCGCGGTCCCGACCGCTTCCTGGCCATGGACCTGCTCGAGGAAGCGGGTTGGCCCGCTCAAGCGGTGGATACGCTGCCGGAGCTGGTGGCCGCCCTGCACGAGGGTGCCGGCGTCGCTCTGGTGGCCGATGAATTGCTGCGCCATGTGGATATGGACCCGCTGCTGCTCTGGGTGGCCAGCCAGCCCTCCTGGTCCGATTTTCCCTTTGTGGTGCTGACCCAGCTGACGGCCATGCCGGCCGACAGCCCGTTTCACAACAGCCTCCAGGCGTCGCTCGCCAATGTGATCTTTCTCGATCGCCCGTTTCATCCGCGGGCGCTGGTCAATGTGGTCAGCAATGCGCTGCGCGGCCGGCGGCGCCAATATCAGGCGCGACGCTATCTCGATGATGTCCGCCAAAGCGAAGGGCGGCTGCAAACCGCCCTGCTGGCCGGGCGCATGGGCTCCTGGGAGCTCGATATTGCCGAACTGGTGCTGACCGGCTCGGACCAGTTCAAGGCCAATTACGGCCGCCGCCCGGGGCAGCCCTTCCTGTTTGCCGACCTGGTGGAGGCCGTGGCCTTGCCCGACCAGCGCCGGGTGCAGCGGGCCATGGACGACACCATCCGCACCGGCGCCGACCTCGTGATCGAATATCGGGTGAACTGGCCTGATGGCACCGAGCACTGGGTAGAAGCCCAGGCGCGGGTGCTTGCCGATCGTTCCGGGCAGCCGCAAACCGTGGTGGGTGTCTCCACCGAAATCACCGAGCGCAAATCGGCCGAAGCCGAACGCGAAAAGCTGCTGTTCGCTTTGGCCGCCGAACGCGAACGCACCCAGGATGCCCTGCGTGGCGAGCGCGCGCTGTCCGAGTTGCTGATGACCGGCGTGCCGGCCGGCATTGTTGCCTATGACACGGCGCTGCGGGTGACCATCTGGAACCCGGTGATGGAGCGCTTGTTTGGCCGGGCCGCCCCCGAGGTGCTGGGGCGGCCGCTGGTGGAAGCCATTGGCGGGGAAAGTGACGGCAGCCTGGAAAACCGCTTGCGCGAAGCGCTGGCCGGCGTGGCTGGTCCGGTGGAGGAGGTGGAGCTGAGCACCGCCCAGGCAGCTACCGTGGTGCTGGAAAGCCAGCACGCCCCCTTGCGCGGCGGCGATGGCAGCGTGGCGGGCGGCGCTGCGTTTTTCCGCGACATCACCGACCGCCGCCGCGCCGAAGAGCAGTTGCGCCAGGCCCAGAAAATGGAAACCATCGGCCAGCTGACCGGCGGGGTAGCCCACGACTTCAACAATCTGCTCGCCGCGGTGCAGGGTAACCTGGAACTGCTGCGCAAGCGCCTGCCGCCCGATCCGCAGCTGCAGCGCTTCATCGATGGGGCCATGCAGGGCGCCCAGCGCGGGGCGTCGCTGACCTCGCGCCTGCTGGCTTTTGCGCGGCGTCAGGATCTGCGTCCCGAACCCACCGACCTGTCGGGGCTGCTGGAAGGCATGCGCGGGTTGATCGAGCGCTCCGTGGGGCCACTGATAACGGTGGAGATGGACATCACGCCGGACCTGCCACCCGCCAAGGTCGATGCCAACCAGCTCGAGCTCGCTATCCTGAACCTGACGGTCAATGCCCGCGACGCCATGCCCGATGGTGGCACGCTGACCATAACCCTCAGCGAGCGTGACGGCGCTTCGGGTACTATGGGCCTGCGTGGATCTTTCTTGCGGCTTGGCGTACATGACACGGGCACCGGCATGGATGCAAAAACGCTCAAGAGCGCAATTGAGCCATTTTTCTCGACTAAGCAGCTGGGCAAGGGTACGGGACTAGGCTTGTCGATGGTGCACGGACTTGCCGTTCAGCTCGGCGGTGCCCTGCACCTGGCCAGCCAGCCTAATCAAGGCACCACCGCCGCGCTGTGGCTGCCGGTTTCCACTGCACCCGTTATGGAGGTTGTCCCCTTGGTGCCTGCCACTTCTGAGGCTCCCGCGTCCACCATCCTGGTGGTGGATGACGACGCGCTGATCAACATGAACACCGTGGATATGATCGAGGACCTCGGGCATACCGCACTTGAGGCCTATTCGGGCAAGCAGGCGCTGGAGATCATCGCCAGCGGCCAGCAGATCGACGCCTTGATCACCGACTTCGCCATGCCCGGCATGACTGGCGTGGAGTTGGCGACCAAGGCGCGCGAGCTGCGCCCCAATCTGCCGATTTTGCTGGCCACCGGCTATGCCGACCTGCCCAATGGCACTCCGGTGGACTTGCCGCGCCTGGCCAAGCCGTATCAGCAATCCGACCTGGCTTCGCAGCTGGCTCGACTGCTCGCATAGGGTAAGGCTTGCCTAAACCGGGCGCGCCCACCATTATGGCATGCTAGATCACCGCTGTTGCGTCGCTCAATCAAGCGGGCAGCGGGGATTAGCCGGAGGCCATGCTGTTTCGCGCGTCTAGTTTTGCTGGGATCAATCTGGCGGCATTGTTCGACGCCGCTCCCAACCCTTATGTCGTTTTCGACCTCGAGTTGACCATTGTCGGCGCCAACGACGCGTATCTGCGCGTAACGGGCCGCAGCCGCGAGGAAATCACCGGCAAGCCGCTGTTCGAGGCCTTTCCCTCCGATCCGCTTTCGCTGGGCGGGCGCATGCTGCGCGCCTCTTTGGACAAGGTGCTGGCTGACGGGCAGCCCGACCATCTTGCGCTGATCCCATACAGCGTCAACCGCCAGGGAGAAGCCCCCGAAACGCGGTTCTGGAGCGCCACCCATACGCCCATAATGGGCGAAGATGGCCGCATGGCCTTTATTTTGCAGCACACCACCGACGTCACCGAGCTCGAGCGGCTGCGCCAGGGAGACGCCGCCGGCGTGCAATGGCAGGCGGGCCTGCTCAACCGGGCCGCGGCGGTCCAGGCGGAAAACGACGCGCTGGCGGCCCAGGCGACCCATTTGCGGCGGCTGTTCGAGCAGGCGCCCAGCTTCATGGCGGTGCTGGGCGGACCCGATTACGTGTTTGAACTGGCCAATGACGCCTATAATCAGGTGGTGGGACATCGCCAACTGGTGGGGCGACGCCTTGCCGACGCGGTGCCAGAAGTGGTGGAGCAGGGCTTTGTGAGCCTGCTCGATACTGTTCTGCGCACCGGCGAGCCCTATGTGGGGCGAGGCGTGCCCATCCGGCTGCAGAAATCGCCCGGCGCTGCACGGACCGAAGCAGTTCTCGACTTTGTTTATCAGCCGATCCGCGGCAGCGGAGGCGAAGTGGTGGGAATTTTCGTGCAGGGGCACGATATCACCGAGCAAAAGCGCGTCGAAAAGGCCCTGGAGCGGCAAACCCAGTTCCTGAGCCTCGCCCAGGAAGCCGGTGGCGTCGGCACTTTTGAGTGGGATGTCGCCACCGGCCTGCTGACCGCGTCACCCACCTTCAAGCGCCTTTACGGCCTCGACCCTGATCAGGCCGAATTTCCCATCGGCATCTTTGCTGATGTGGTCCACCCTGAAGATCGCCAGCTTTTGGTGATCACCCCTTCAGCCACGATGGAGGAAGGGCTCCGGCGCACCGAATATCGGGTGGTCACCCCCACTGGTACGCGCTGGATCGGCCGGCAGGGCGTGGTGATCCGCAACAGCAAGGGCGAGCCCGAACGCGTGCTGGGAGCGGCCTTTGACCTGACCGAGCGCAAGGATGCCGAAGCGCAGCTGGCGCTGATCGCCCAGGAATCGGCGCACCGGATCAAGAACATGCTGGCCATGGTGCATGCCATCACCACCCAGACACTGCGCGCCGCCCCAACGCTGGCCGAAGCCCGCGACGCCGTCGGCGCCCGGCTGGTGGCCTTGGGCCAGGCACAGGATCTGCTCACCCATGGCAGCGTGGCGGCCGGGATCGGCGATGTGGTCGCCGCTGCCACCCAGCTCCACAGCGAAACCTTCGGGCGCTTCCACGTGGAAGGCCCCAATTCACTGCTGGATGCCAAGGCGGTGCTGGCCCTGGGGCTGATGCTGCACGAACTGGCGACCAACGCCCTCAAATATGGCGCGCTCAGCGTTCCAGAAGGGGGCGTCGACATCACCTGGAGCGAGCGCCGGGACGAGGACGAGGCGGGCGGCGACGGGGTTTATGTGGATTGGCAATGGCGCGAATGGGGTGGCCCGGCGGTGATTGAGCCGCGCCAGAAGGGCTTCGGCTCACGCTTGATCGAACG
>JAQGKH010000060.1 GCA_028290225.1 Devosia sp.
CCCAGGCACAGGAGCGGTCGGAGGCCGGTCGGGTCTCGGACGGGCAATTTGTAATGACTACCGGAGTGCGCTACCACGAGGGCGCAAGTTTCCAAGAGTGATCCGTGATCGATAGTCGCCTTACCAAGATTCGCCTCGTCATCACCGATGTCGATGGAGTGCTCACCGACGGCAGCCTGTATTACGGGGAGCAAGGCGAAGTGATCAAGCGGTTCCATGTCCGCGATGGCATGGGCATTCGCCTGCTGCAGCAGACGGGGGTGCAAGTGGCCATCATCTCGGGCCGGCAGAGTGGCGCACTCACGCGGCGCATCTCCGACCTCGGCATCAAGCTTTCGCGCACTTCCGTCGGCGACAAGGGAGCGGCCGTGCGTGAGCTGCTGCTCGAGGCGGGGGTCGAGGCTGCCGAGGCCATCTTTGTGGGGGACGATCTCATCGACATCCTGGGATTTCAGGCCTGCGGCTGTTCGGCGGCGGTTGCGGATGCGCCCAGCTATGTGCGCGATGCCGCGACCCTGACCCTTGCAACCAAGGGAGGGGACGGCGCCTTGCGCGAACTGGCAGACCGCATCCTCGTGGCCCAAGGCAACAGTTATTTGCTGCACCAGGGTGGTGTGTTCGAGCCGGCAGATGGCGGAAGCCGTCAATGAGGCCGGATGGACGTAGTTGTTGCGCCGCGGCGGCGATCCGCCGGCGCCAGACCGCAAGCCAAACAGGTTCCCTATGCTATTGCTGAAGCGCTGGTGGCTTCGTTTATCGTTCCTGGCGCTGGTGCTGGTCCCGGGGGCAGCGGTGTCGCTGTATTACGCGGTGCTGGCCAGCCCGGTTTATGTGTCGACCGCGCAGTTCGCGGTGCGGGGCATCAGCGAGGCCAGCGCTTCATTCCTGTCGATCACCAGCGTACTGGGTTCGTCTGCCCAGTCCTACGATTCTTATATCATCACGGAATATATCCGCTCCAACCAGATGATCCGGGATGTTGCCCAGAACGGAATTGACCTGCGTGAGTTCTACTCTCGCCCGGACATAGACGCCATGGAGCGCATAGATCCCGATATGCCCCTGGAGTACTTCACGGCCTACTGGTCTCGCAAAGTGGAAGTCTCGTTCAATTCCACGACGGGCAACATTGTTTTGCGGGTGCGGGCGTTTTCTGCCGAAGATGCTCAAACCATTGCCGAGGCGGTGCTGTCCGCTTCCCAGGTGCTGGTCACGCGCCTGTCAGCCAATGCGCGCGAGCAGTTGATCGCGGCGGCCCAGCAAGAGGTCAACAACAGCGAGCAGCGTTTGACCGAGGTGCGCCGCGACCTTGCAGCCTTTCGCGATCAGCAGCAGGTGGTGGATGTCGAGCAGATCGGTCAGGTCGAGCAAACGGTTATCTCGGAGCTGGAGCGCCAGCTCTCCGAACTCCAGATCCGCCGGGGCTCCATCTCCTCGTCCCTGTCGGCCGATTCGCCGACGCTGCGCGTGCTGGATCAGCAGATCGCCTCGGTCACGGCCCAACTGGAAGAGCGGCGCGGGCGCGTGGGCGCCGGGACATCCTCCGATCAACCCGCTTCGGACGACCCGCGCCTGAGCAGCGTCGTCAACGAGTTCCGGGAACTTACACTCAGCCAGGAATATGCGGAAACCGCTTACACCCGCGCCCTTGGCTCCCTCGAAACCGCCCTGATCGATGCGCGCAAGCAGGACCGGTATTTCGCCATCTTTGAGGAACCCCACCGCCCGGAAGTGCCGACAGAACCGCGGCGGCTCTTCCTTGTTCTGCTATTTATCGCCGGTTTTTCTATCGTATGGGGCATTGTCGTGATGATCATTGCAGCCATCCGGGAGCACAGTGTTTAGCCAGTGCCATGATCAGGCTTGAAAACGTTCACAAGTCCTATCCGACCAAATCGGGTCGCAAGGTCATCCTGCGCGAATTCAGCGGGGCGTTCGAAAACAGCCGTAACGTGGGCATCCTTGGCCACAACGGAGCTGGCAAGTCGACACTGTTCCGCCTGCTTTCGGGGGCCGAGGCGCCGGACCGGGGCCGGATCATTCGCGAAGGGCGCGTGTCTTGGCCCCTGGGCTTTTCGGGCGGCTTTCACAACTCGCTGACCGGCCGCGAGAATGTTCGCTTCATCTGCCAGATTTATGGCGCCTCCTATCGTGAGGTGCTGAGCTTTGTGGAAGATTTCGCCGCCATCGGGCGTTTCATGGATATGCCGGTAAAATCCTACTCATCCGGCATGAAGGCCCGGCTGGCCTTTGGCATCTCCATGGCCTTGAACTTCGACTATTATCTCATCGATGAGGTGGTGGCAGTAGGGGACGCCGCCTTCAAGAAGAAGTCCAAGACGGTCCTGAGCGAGCGCCTCAAATCCTCATCGGTGCTGCTGGTATCCCACAGCGCGCAGCTGCTGAAGGAATTCTGCGATGTCGGGGGCGTGCTCCACAACGGGGAGCTCGTTTTCTATCCAACCATCGATGAAGCCATCGCCGTGCACGAAGCCAACCAGAACGCGACCATCTGATGAGCGAGGTTAGACCCGTAAGCGGGCAGATATGCCCTTGGTCTTTGCCTTCGAAAGACCCGCGTCCCCATCTGCTGCCGAGGCAACAGTGGTAAACGCCCTAAGCACATGCCTGCGCACCATCGGGGCTCTGTGCCGGCGTGAAATGCTCACGCGCTTTGGCAAGTACCGGTTCGGCTATATCTGGGCCTTTATCGAGCCGGTCCTGTATATTGTCGCATTTGCCGGGGTGCGCAGCTTTGTTGGAAGCTCCTCCCCGTTCGGGGAGAACGCCTTGCTGTTCTTTCTCATCGCTTTGCTCACCTTCCGCACCAGCATGAGTATCGTGCGCCGCACCGGGGGCGCAATCGACGCCAACATGCCTCTGCTGGCGCTACCGCCCGTCAAGACGTTCGACGTCGTGCTGGCGCGCATCGTCGTGGAAGCGGTGACATGGAGCGTGGTTTCGGTCGCCTTTGTTCTGGGCTTGTGGACGGTCAGCGGCTTATGGGCCATTGCCCGCCCGGACGTACTTCTTCCCGGCTATCTGGCGGCGCTTTATCTGGGGGCTTCGCTGGGCTTTCTGGTGGCGATGCTGACCAAGCTCGTGCCGTTCTTCGACCGCTTCATGGCGCTGATCAGTCTGCCGTTGATGGTGATGTCGGGCATCTTCTACCTGCCCATAGCCATGCCGCCGCAGTTTTTGGCGGTGATCTGGTTTAACCCGTTCCTGCACGCGGTCGAGTGGGTCAGAAGCGGGGTATTTTACACCTATGAGCCAGTTCTCAGCCGAGGATATCTGCTGTGGTTTGCAACCTGCTGCCTGTTCCTGGGGCTGCTGCTGAACAAGTTGTACCAGCGCCGGCTATACAGCACGGCCTAGCGGGCCGGGCTGGACGCACCAGAACGAGCCCGTTGGCGCGGGATCCGATCTCCCCGCCTCAGTGGGCGTGGTGGTGGCCGCGCAGGAAGGATTCCTCGAATGGTCGGCGGCTGACTTCCATTTCGCGGCCGTTGAGATAAACGGCTTCGGGCTGCAGCAGGGTCGAGCCCTGGCGGCGCGTGCCGACCACATCCTCGAATACATAATTGCTGTCATACTGGCGCAGCACCGTGATATCGGCGGGAGCGCCGACGCCCAGTTGCCCCAGTTCAGGGTGGCGAATGGCGAGCGCCGAGC
Source organism: Devosia sp. (assembly GCA_028290225.1). Classification (GTDB taxonomy): domain Bacteria; phylum Pseudomonadota; class Alphaproteobacteria; order Rhizobiales; family Devosiaceae; genus Devosia. The sequence goes on from JAQGKH010000060.1 coordinate 3,676, forward strand.
GGCTGGTGGACATGCCGATCACTTCGGGCAGCGTCAGGCCGCAATTCAAGAGCTTGCTCATGGTGTGCAGCAGGTCATAGCCGGGGCCTTCCACCGCGATCACATGCACGTC
>JAQGKH010000188.1 GCA_028290225.1 Devosia sp.
GAGGTGCAGATGCACCTCGTTGTGATGCTCGCCATGTTCGTGCTGGCGTTTTTCGCCTTCACCTTGTCGCTGCGGCAGTTCAATCACTTCTGTATTCTTCTGGGGGCGCTTGATCATGATACCCCCATGACCGGCGAAGAGATCGACGCCATCGCCCACATGAACGCCTTGGGCGCCCGCAACTTCAACAGCGGCATTCGCGCCTACTATTTCTCGGTCGCAACGGTAGCCTGGTTTGTTTCAGAATGGCTGGCGGTAGCGGTTTGCCTTTGCACCATCCTGGTGCTGGCCTATCGCGAGTTCTTCTCCACGGCGCACCGCGCTGCTGCCTCCGCAGCGCTGATCGCCGCGCGGCGTCACAGCGCCAAGTAGGACCGCATGGTTCTGGCGTTGTCGACAGCGCACCCACGTCAATGGCCGACCTAACTCGCGGGCCGCTTCTTGGGCCCGGCTGACGCCACAATTTTGTGACATTGACAATCAGCAATAAGCAGGGCTACTGCACATCCATCCATCACCAGACCTCCTGGCACGCTATGCTCGTATGCCAATGCAACATGATCACCTCCAAGCAGATCGAGGACATCGTCCTGGAATTGCTCGAACAGGACCCATGGCAGCTAGTTGTGCCCGCAAAGGTCTACCGCGAATTGGAACGCCGTGCTAAATGCGGCGGCTGTGTGCCCAATGTGGTGGATATCATCGTCCGCGTGACCGAGACCTTCCACCTGCAGCAGGCAAGAACCCCGGGTGAACTGATCGACGTTCAGGCCCGGCTGGAAAAGTTAAAGCAGAAGCGGAACGGAGTACCTCGTGAAGGGCGAACCACAGGTTATAGAGCGGCTTAACGAGGCCCTCTTTCTCGAACTCGGTGCTGTGAACCAGTACTGGGTACACTACCGGCTGCTGGACGATTGGGGCTACCGCAAGCTCGCCGCCAAGGAGCGCGCCGAGTCGATTGAGGAAATGCACCACGCCGATCGCCTGATCGAACGCATCATCTTTCTGGAAGGCCATCCCAATCTTCAGCGTGTAGCGCCCTTACGCATCGGCCAGACCATCAAGGAAGTGCTGGAAGCCGATCTTGCCGGTGAATACGAGGCCCGCGAAGCTTACCGCAATAGCCGTGAGCTGTGTTCGCAGCTGCACGATCACGTCTCCAAGCAGTTGTTTGACGAATTGCTGGCCGACGAGGAAGGTCACATCGACTTCCTGGAAACCCAGTTGGATCTCTTGGCCAAGATTGGCGAAGAGCGCTACGGGCAGCTCAACGCTACCCCGGCTGACGAGGCCGAGTAACGCAGCAAGCAAAGAAGCCGCCGATGACCTGGCATGTTGGACGGCTGATCGACCATGTTCACCTTCGTGCCGGCGATTTCGCTGCCAGTCGCCGCTTCTACCAGGCCGTTCTGGAAACTCTTGGCCGCCCCATCGAAGTGGGCGGCGAAGGGTGGTTCCAGGTAGACGAATTGTTTGTCGACGGGGCAGAAGCGGGAACTCCGCCGACACATATCCACCTGGCCTTTCAAGCTCCTGATCGGCAAACTGTGGATGCCTTCTACGATGCCGCCCTCAAGGCTGGCGGCATCGATAATGGCGCGCCAGGCGAGCGGCCCTATCATCCCGGCTATTACGCCTGCTTTGTGCTCGATCCAGACGGCAACAATATCGAAGCCGTTTTTCATGGCCCGGCGAAACGCTCGGCCGCATCCGTCGAGTTCGAGCCCCTTTCCCCCGATCAGCCGACCTGAGCGAGTGGCGCTATTGCGCGATGGGCTGAAACATCGAATTCAGCTCCGCCGCGATCTGCTCCATTGGCGCGATAGCTTCGGGCATTTGCTCAGGCGCCTCGGGCGCCACGGCGACATAGGGCACGCCACTGGGAAATGCGCCGAACATCTGGAAAAACGTCACCATGTCGTCCAGCACCGGCATGCGCCACCGCCACAACGAACCCATGGCGATCACGGGCTCCATATGCCCGAAGCCATCATAGTAGCGGGTTGTGACCCATACACCGTTGTTCTGCAGCACCTGGGCGAAGTGCTCCGTGTTCTGCATGCGCACGATCGGATCGGTTGTTCCTGTGGCGAGATACATGGGTGGTGCATCCGGAGTCACGAGATTGATCGGCTGGGTGCCTTCCGGATTGGCTGCATAGCCGAACGCCTCTCGCACTTCGCCATATTCGAACGGATAAAAGTCGTATGGCCCGGATAATGCTGCCACACCCCGGATCGACAGGGTGACCCCGTATTCGCGCAAAAAGGAGGGATCCAGCGCCAGCATCACGGCATTGTAGGCTCCCGCCGAGTGCCCCGCGAGAAACACCCGGTTGGGATCACCGCCGTAATCAGCGATATTCTCCTGCACCCACCGCAAGGCGTTGGCGCTGTCTTCGAGAAATCCGGGATACCGAACTTCAGGCACCAGCCGGTAATCTGCGATTATGGTGATGAAGCCACGTGCTGCCAAGGCGCGGCCGGCGAATTGATAATCGCTCCGCTCACCCCGGTTCCAGCCACCGCCATAGATAAAGAACACCACAGGCGCCGCTGGGCCGCGTTGCTCGGGCGCATAGATATCGAGCTTGTGCCGGGGCCCATCGGCATAGGCAATGCCGTCACCCACCTTGGCGGTGCCGCTATCCATCGCTGCCGGCAGGTTGAATGGGTCCATCACCGAAACAGCCAGGGCAGGACTGGACTGAAGCGAGAGCCCCAACAAGGCAGCCAGCAGAACGCCACGCAGCGAACCGGTTGAAACAGATTTCATCATTGAATTCAGCAATCGATATTGGAACACATTTTTCATGCGCGCGAAAACCGGGCACATGGTGACGTTGGAGCAGGCAAGAGTTGGCGCTGGGACTCACCCCGACTCAGCGTTTCAACGCCTCCAGCAACCGGCCCGAAATATAGCCGTCCGCCGGCAATCCAGCCCGGGACTGATAGGCCAGAACGGCAGCGCGCGTTTTGGGCCCGATTACGCCATCAGGCTTGCCCACATCAAATCCGGCCCGGCCGAGCAGCGCCTGCAGTTCCGCTCGCTGGGCCTTGCTGAGGGCATAATCACGCGGCCAGGGCGTAGCAAAACCACCTGTGCCAATGATCCTGTCCGCCAGATGCCCTACGGCCAGGGCGTAGCTATCCGAATTGTTGTAGCGTTTGATCACATCGAAATTTGGCAGCAGCAGGAAAGCGGGACCGGCGGCGCCCGCCGGCAGATAAAGCCGCCCGGGGTCCGTCGCCCTGGGAAACGGCTTGCCTGAAGCGCGCGTAATGCCCATTGCTTGCCACTGGCTCAGCGGCGCACGATCCGTTTGCCGCGCCGCGCCGAAATTGAAACCTTGCGGCAGGCGAACCTCATAGCCCCAGGTTTCACCCGGACGCCAGCCAAACGCCTTGAGATAGTTTGCCGTCGATCCCAGCGCATCGGGCACCGAGTTCCAGATGTCCTTGCGTCCGTCGCCATTGTAATCGACGGCGTAGCGCATGAAGCTGGATGGCATGAACTGGGTGTGGCCCATGGCTCCGGCCCATGATCCCACCATGCTGGCGGGGCTTACATGCCCGTCGGAAACGATGCGCAGTGCCGTCAGCAGTTCATCGCGGAAAAAGTCGGCCCGGTAACCGCCCTCGGTCAGGGTGGCCAGCGCATGGATGGTGTTATTGCCCCCCATGAAACCACCGAAATTGGTTTCCATGCCCCAGATTGCCAGCACGACCTCGGGCTGCACTCCATAACGCTGCGCCGCCCCGGAAAGTGTCTGGTTCCACTCCGCGCGCATCGCCCGTCCTTTTGCAGCCTGGGCATCGGTCACCCGCTTGCCGATATAATCGGAAACAAGGGAAGAGAATTCAGGCTGCTTGCGGGTCAATGCCATGACTTCGGGCAATGGCTTATAGCCGGCGAACGATGCTTCGAACGCCTTGCGGCTGACGCCCCGCGCCTCCGCCTGGGGCCAGAGGCCCCGAACGAATTCGGCACTGGCTTGCGGCGCCTCGACGGCGCCAAGGCTCACCAAACCAGCGAAAGACCAGGCCAACAGCCGGGCCCGCCAGCTTGAACGTTCAGTTACCGATCGGGATCTCATGGGGCCTCCTCACGAGCTTCTGGGGACTGGGCGGCTCGAGCAGCCAAGCCGCAATCAACGCCATTACACCTAACGATCCTTTAGCTATCTGACTTAAGATGCTGTTAAGCGGAACACCTGCCCCGATCACATCCGCGTTGATGGGCGGTGCCAGA
>JAQGKH010000193.1 GCA_028290225.1 Devosia sp.
GACCCCAAAGAGCCCCTGCGGCCAAGGGCGGCAGAGGGAGCAGGTTGATCAACCCGAACAGCACGGCACTGGTCGAGAGCACCTGCAGTCCGTTGGTCACAATGGCGCCCCAGGCCAGCGAATCCAGGTTCACAGCCAGCGGGATGAGGCGCTGCGCGAGCCAAGCCAGGGCCAGCATGGCAATGCCAGCAACGAGGACTGCGGCGACAAGGCCTGCAAGACCGCCGCGGAACCGTGCTGGCGTCAAGTGCAGCGGTGCAATCCAGCCGAGGCCCGAAACCAAAAAGGCCAGCGCGCCAAGCAGATCAAGATGAGCGATGGGATTTAGAGTCAGGCGGCCATCCTGCGCCGGCCCTTCATCCCCGAGCAGGCGCGCTGCCAGGCAAAACGAAAATCCATAAACGGCCAGGATCGGCATCAGCACAACCAAGCGCGTCAGCAATGTCGGCAGAGTGAGATCGAACATGGCAGCCCTCCAGTTCCGGTCGACCATGGAAGGGCGCAGCGGTCAAGGCTCAGCATTTACTCAGAGCCACGGTGACCCTTTTTGCCGCTGCGCGGCTGCGGCACCTGCGCGCAGTTGCAACTCCAGGGCCTGCCGCCACGTTGCATCCCGATACAGGTGATCCGCACTCGCGGCAGCCACAGGAGTTTACAGCGTTGCAGCATCCCCAGCCTTCCCCGTCCTATTCCTGGTGGAGTCGCGAGCAGCGGCCCTATACCCCGGCGGAACTGGTGGCGGACGGGATCGTGCATGTGCTCGGGCTTATCGGTGCGGGCCTGGCCGGCACGGTGCTGTTGGTGTTTGCCTTCACCCATACTGCACCTGAGGCGTTTCCAGCGCTTGCCCTGTACGTCGCGACGCTGATCGGGGTATTGGGCGTGTCGCTGGCCTATAATCTGTGGCCGGTTTCACCGATCAAGATGCATCTGGCGCGGCTCGATCAAGCTGCGATATTCCTTTTCATTGCCGGTACCTACACGCCGTTTCTTGCCGTGCTCGGCGGCAGTGCGACGGGCATGCTGATGACCACTTTTGTTTGGGGTGCGTCGCTGGTCGGCGTCGCACTCAAATTGCTGGTCCCGCACCGGTTCGGGCGGCTGGCGATCCTGCTTTATCTGGCGATCGGGTGGAGCGGCGTGCTGGTGTTCCAGTCCCTCGCGACGGCCCTGCCCGCCTCGACGCTTTGGCTCATCCTAGCCGGCGGCGTGGTGTACTCGCTCGGCATCATCTTCCATCTTTGGGAAAAGCTGCGCTTCCAGAATGCCTTGTGGCATGTGTTTGTGGTTGCCGGCGCGAGCCTGCATCTCTGGGCCGTGCTCGACTGCATGGTGCTCAAGCGGCTCTGAGTTCAGGGTTTTGGCGACGCTTCGATCCGTTCGTGCTCGACCGTGTCGCCGGGCTTGAGGCCAATCTCTTCGGACCGGCCACCCGCAATCTCGAGGACATAGCGGACAGGAACCTGCGAGGGGATGGAGGTGGGATCGTGTGGTCGCGCATTGACATGCACGGTTTTCACGACGCCAGCCGCATCGATGAAGATCATGTCGAGCGGAATGAAGGTGTTGCGCATCCAGAACGAGACTTCCCGCTCGTCCATGAAATCGAACAGCATTCCAGCATCGTCAGCCAGTTCCTGGCGATACATCAACCCCCGGGCGCGGGTTTCATCGGTGTCCACCACTTCCACGTTGAAGGCGTGATCGCCCGTAGCGGTATGGAGAACCAGCCGGCCTTCATCGCTGCAGGCAGCCAGCGGAGCGATGGCGAATAATGCGGCCAGCAACAAGCCGGACCGACGCGCCAGGGGAGCGGCTGCGGGTAGCGCGGGGAAAGCGAATGGCATCGATGTCAAACCTAGTGCGATGAGGGCGCGTCGCCCCAGCCTTCGGGCCTGATTTCGGCAACCATAAGGCCCTTTGGACCATCACCGTAGCGGACCAGCACGAATTGGCCGGGCCGCAACTCGGTGATGCCGAAACGGCGCAGAGTTTCCATATGCACAAAGACGTCGGGCGTGCCTTCGCCGGCGGAAAGGAAGCCGAAGCCGCGAATGCGGTTGAACCATTTCACTTCCAGCCGAACCATGCCCGATGTCGGCTCCACCACCACATGGGTGCGGGGCGCCGGCATCTGCGCGGGGTGGCGGGCGGTGGATTCGTCCATGGAAATGATGCGGAAGGCCTGCAGCCCACCCGGGCGGTTGAGCGCTTCCACCACGATGCGGGCACCTTCATAGGCCGTTTGGAAGCCATCGCGACGCAGGCAGGTCACGTGCAGCAGCACGTCGGGCATGCCGTTGTCCGGGACGATGAAGCCGAAGCCCTTGCCAGCATCGAACCACTTGATGGCACCGGATACCTCGATGGTGTCCATGCCGCCGTCGGTGGCTTCGGGACGGCTTGCGCCCACCCCGGATGACAAGGTTGCAGGCTCATCGCCCTCGCCACTCAGTTTGGCCCCCATAGATGCCGCCTTTTCGTACTCGCCTCGCCGCCGCGAGGTACTCCACAAGACAAATCACTGTGTCCGATTCAGGGGCAAAAGTTAAGAAGGTGTTTCGAAATAGTTTTGGTGTGGCGGTTGCGGCTCACCCTCTTGCTTGCTAGGCGGGAACCCTCAACTGCAGCGGGATTAATCAGATGAAATATCTGCATACCATGGTCCGGGTGACCGATATCGACGCCAGCCTGCGATTCTATTGCGAGGGCCTCGGGCTTGAAGAAGTGCGACGCACCGAGAACGAGAAGGGCCGATATACGCTGATCTTCCTGCGAGCGGCCGGCGACGAGGGCGGCCAGGTTGAGCTCACCTATAATTGGGACCCCGAGGAATATTCGGGTGGCCGTAATTTCGGGCACCTGGCTTATCGGGTCGAGGACATCTACGCGCTGTGCCAGC
>JAQGKH010000221.1 GCA_028290225.1 Devosia sp.
AGCGGCAATGGTGCTGACCACGGCAACCCCGTGCAGGAGCCCATCCTCGACATATTCGGCGGCGTATCTGGCCCCGCCGGTGACTTTGAGCCGGCCATCGATCCGCCGCTTGGGCTGGCCGATCTGGCCCGTCGCTGGGAGCGCCATCACAACACCACCTTGCATGCTTGATCCTGAGGGGTTCCGGCACAGGCCTGCTCCAGCGCCCGGACAATGGCCCGGGGGGCCAGCTCGAGCTTGAAGTCGTTCTGCCCATGGCCCGTGGCGCCCTCCAGCAGCGCCGCGGCGAATGCCGTGAACGTGTCGCGATTGGCCGGGCGCCCGACAAACTGCGCTTCCACCTCCTTGCGCCGCCACGGCTTGTGAGCGACCCCGCCCAGCGCCACGCGCAATTGGGCAATGCTGCCCTCCTCGATCCGCATTGCCGCTGCCACCGACACCAGCGCAAAGGCATAGGACAGCCGGTCGCGCAGCTTGAGATAGGTTTGGTGCGGCCCGAATGGGTTCGCGGGCACGCTGATCCCCGTGACGATCTCGCCGCGCTCCATGGTGTTGTCCGCTTCCGGCCGGTCGCCGGGCAGGCGATGGAAATCGGCAAAGGCGATCCGCCGCTTGCCCGAAGGTCCCTCCACGCTGACCTCGGCGTCCAGTGCCGCGAGCGCCACCGCCATGTCGGAGGGATGCACCGCGATGCAATCGGGGCTTTCGCCCAGGATCGCATGCATGCGGTTCACTCCTTCCAGCGCGCCGCAGCCACTGCCGGGGCGCCGCTTGTTGCAGGGTTCGGCGCGATCATAGAAGTAATAGCAGCGGGTGCGTTGCAGGATATTGCCGCCATTGGTGGCCGCGTTGCGCAATTGCGGCGAAGCCCCTGCAAGAATGGCGCTGGCCAGCAGCGGCCAGCCGGCTTGGACCTCGGGGTGGTAGGCCGTTTCGGCATTGGTGGCGAGCGCGCCCAGCTGCAGGGCGCCGGTCTCATCCACCGCGATGGTTTTGAGATCAAGGCCGGTGATGTCGATGATCGTGCCCGGGCGGGTCACGTCATATTTCATCAGGTCAACCAGGTTGGTGCCACCCGCGATGATCTGCGCCGCTGGATCGGCTTCCAGCACTGCCGCGGCCTGGGCCACGCTTTCCGGCTTCTGATAGGCAAAGCGCATCATGGCGTTGCCCCCGCGTTCTGGCCGAGCACCGCTTCCACAGCATCCACGATATTGGTGTAAGCCCCGCAGCGGCAGATATTGCCGCTCATCAGCTCCCGGATTTCGTGCCGGGCCTGTGCATGGCCCTCGTTGACCAGCCCCACGGCCGAGCAGATCTGCCCCGGCGTGCAATAGCCGCATTGAAAGGCGTCGTGTTCGATAAAGGCTTCCTGCATGGGATGGAGCGCCTCGCCCTCGGCCAGGCCTTCGATGGTGGTGACCTCGGCGCCATCCTTCATGACCGCCAAGGTCAGGCAGCTATTGATGCGCTTGCCGTCGACCAGCACCGTGCAGGCGCCGCACTGGCCGTGGTCGCACCCCTTCTTGGTGCCGGTCAGCGCCAGGTTCTCGCGCAGCAGGTCAAGCAGCGTCGTCCATGGATTGACGCGTAACTGGCGTGCTTGCCCGTTGATGGTGAGGGCAATGGCGTGCTGCGCGATCGCCGACCCTGTTGCCGATTGTTCCATTGCACCCCGCCTCGAGCCTGCATGAAGCAACGGAACGGAGCGCCGCCGGGCTTTGTTCCGCCGCCCGGCACTGGAACAATGTCCTGCCCAGACAGTTCCTCCGGGAACAGCGCAAAGCCCTTCGCGCCGCTGCTCTTCGCCGTCGTCATAGGATTTTGCGATGACTTTCCAGCGCCCCACCATGCCCCTGCCAGCCGCCAGCCCTGCCGATCGTTCCTCCGGCGCGGCGCCGAGCCAGCCTTGGGTCGAGAAAGTTGCCGATTTCGCCCATCAGGTCACGGGAGTCACTGTCTCGGAAACCGGCCGCATCTTCGTGAACTTCCCGCGCTGGAGCGAAGATTCACCCATCTCCGTTGCCGAGTTGGGACAGGACGGCTCCCTCAGGGCTTACCCTGACGCGACCTGGAATTCCTGGCGCAACACCGCCAAATGGCAGATGAGCGCCGGCGACCATTTCGTGTGCGTGCAAAGCGTTGTCGCAGACCAGCGGGGCAACCTGTTCGTGCTGGATCCGGCCGCGCCGGCCCAGGCGCAGATGGTTGAGGGTGGCCCCAAGCTGGTTCGCATCGATCTTGCGACCGACACGGTCGCGCAAACCATTGCCTTTGACAAAACGATTGCGCCGCAAGGCAGCTACCTCAACGATGTGCGCTTGAGCCCGGACGGCGCCTGGGCCTTCATCACCGATTCGGGGGCGGAGGGCGCCATCATCGTGGCCGATCTGGCCTCCGGCGCCGCCCGGCGCCTGCTGGCCGGCCACCCCAGCACCCAGGTGGAGCCCGAGGTGGAGGTGAGCGTCCAAGGCCAGCCGCTGCGCCGCCCCGACGGGCGCGGCATCGAGTTCTCCGCCGATGGCATTGCACTGTCCAATGATGGCCAATGGCTGCTCTGGCAGGCCATCAAGGGCCAAACGCTTTATCGGATCCCCACGGCCGCTTTGATCGACCAGGAGCAGTCGGCCGAGGCGCTGGCCAGCCAGATCGAAAAGGTGGGCATCAATGGCGTGGCCGATGGCCTGCTGATCGACAACAAGGGCCGCATGATCATCACGGCGCCCGAGGAAAATGCCCTGCGCATCCGTGAAGGGGACTCCGAGCCGCGCATCTGGATCAAGGACGACCGCTTGCGCTGGCCCGATACGCTCACCCAGGGGCCTGATGGCACCATCTATGTCACGACTTCGCGCATCATGGACATGTCCTGGTTCAAGCCGGGCAATCCCGATGCGCTGCCCACGACCTTGTGGCGCATCGCTGAATAAGCGCCGGGACTGGGAGGCGGGGAGAAGTTGCCCCGCTCCCGGGCTTATTCAAGGCCCGGATTGTAGTAGACGATCCGGCTGCCCGAAGGCTCGAAGCGGAAGGGGATGGCGCGCAACTCGCCCAGCGCCTGCCGCACCGCCTCATGCCGCTCGCGTGGCGCATAAAGCAGCAGGAACCCGCCCGCGCCCGCGCCAAGGATCTTGCCACCGGTCGCTCCCGCAGCTCGGGCGGCCCCGTACCAGCTGTCGATGGCGGCATCGCTGATGCCCTCGGCGAGGGTTTTCTTGAGCATCCAGCTTTCATGCAGGATGTCGCCGGCCACATCGATATTGCCGGCCATCAGCTCGCCGCGCATGACATAGCATAGCTCCACCATCCGGCCCATCGCTTCGTCCTTGCTCATCTGGCGCATCGCCGCATCCTGGCGCACCAGCAGCTCCGAAGCGCTGCGCGTGCGCCCGGTATAAAGCATCAGCAGATTGCTCTGGAACTTCTCCAGCTTGTCGCGCTCCATGATCACGGGGCTCACCACCACGGTGTCGTCGGGCTTGAACTCGATCAGGTTGAAGCCGCCATAGGCTGCCGCGTATTGATCCTGCTTGCCGATGGGCGCCCCGCAGCGTTCGATCTCGATTTCCGAGCTCAGCCGCCCCAGATCGCCACTCGATCGATACTGGCCGCGAAAGGCGCTGAGCGCATTGATCAGCCCTACCGTGAACGAGCTGGACGACCCAAGGCCCGTGCCCGAGGATGGGATGTCGGCAATGGTGGTGATCTCCACCCCGCCGCTGATGCCGATTTCATCAAGGGTTGCCTTGACCAGCGGATGTTGCACATCGGCGGCGCTGGCGACCTCTTCGGTGCGTGAATAGGCCACGCGAACACCGGCGTCGAACTTTTTGTTAACATTAACAAAAACGAACTTGTCGATGGCTGTGCTCAGCACGGCGCCACCATGCCGCCGATAATAGGAGGCCATGTCGCTGCCACCCCCGGCAAAGCTCATCCGCAACGGCGTTTGGGAAATGATCATGGCAGCGTCTCGCGGGGGAAAAAGGAGTGGAGGGGATCAGGACCGCCGCAGCGCCACGATCTGCTCGATGGCCTTGCGCACCGAAGCCTGCGAGCCGATTTCCGCGGTCCAGCCCAGTTGGCGCAACTTGTCGGTGTTGTAGCGAAACTTGGGAACATCGCCGACCCAGCCCCGGTTTTCGCGGCCATAAACGATCTCCGGCTCGCCTCCAAACACGTCGGCAACCGTTTCGGCGATCCACTTGACGGTGACGCCCGCATCGCTTGGCCCGATATTGTAGACGCCATAGGCAAGGGCCGAGCGATCGCGGATGAACAGCATGGCTTCCACCAGCGTATCGCAATGGAAATAGGGCTTGCGCTGTGTACCGTCGCCCAGAACCTCGAGCCGGCTGGGATCGGCGAGCAGCTTGCCAACGAAATCATAGATCACCCCATGGGTGGCCGGCACGCCCACCACATTGGGGAAGCGGAAGATGTTGGCGCGCCCGAGAAACGCCTCCACCGCGGCACGGATCTGCACTTCGGACGCCAGCTTCATCGCCCCATAGTTGGAAATCGGCTCCAGCGGCGCGCTGGTTTCGCGCAGTTCCACATCGCCCAGATCGCCATAAACCGCGCCGGTTGAGGCGAAATTGAGCGTCTCGATGCCGCGCGCGGCCATCACCTGCAACACGGCAAAAGTGGTCAGGAACGTATCGGTCAGATCGATGCGCGGATCGGCAATGCCGGCCGGAATGTCGGAATTGGCCGCCAGGTGCCAAATTTCGGTGACTGTGCCCAGGCTGGCGAACCCCGTCAGCCCGGCTTCGATCGCGCCGGCATCTGAGCAATCCACTTGCGCTACCCCGACCCGCGGATCATCGGCGAGTGCCCCCAGATTGGCCCGGCTCCCGCGCGAGAAATTGTCGAGAATGACAAGGTTGCAACCGCGCTCCAGCAGCGCTGCCGCGAGATTGACCCCGATAAAACCGGCGCCTCCGGTGATCAGGTGCACTTCGGCGGCAAGCGGGTTCGACATCGGGTGTCTCCAATTCAGCATTATAGTAGTCTTACGGATGCGAAGGTTCCATAAGCGCCGGACAACATGGTGAACCCCGGAGCGCTGCAGCCCTGGCGGCAGTCACGGCCCCAGCCAGCCGTCCAGCAAGCCGGTGGCCACCACCTTGGAGCCGGCCAGCGTCAGATGTCCGTAGTCGAATTGCATGGGTGCCCCATCTGGCGCCGTTTCCCGGCATTGCCCGTTTGGACACACAATGGCGAACAGCGAGCGATAAGCCACCTCATGGCCCGCCAGGGCTGCGGCAAGGGCGTGGTCGATCTCACGGGGCTCAGGCAGCATGGCGCGTGACAGCACGCCCGGCCCGCCGCCCCAGATGCGGGCTCGCGCCAGCATGGTCGGCACCGCGCCGCCATATTCCACGCTTGGGCCCACCACCATCACCGCCGGGCCAAGCACCCGCGCTCCATCGGCCAGCGCCACGATCCGGCTGATGTCGCCGGCGTCCCAACGCCCGGCAATGATGATGCCGTCCACCCTGTTCCGGGGCAAGAAGCTGTTGAGCACGAAGTCCATCAGAGCGGCACAACGCGCTTCCTGCCAGATCCCGGTCAGTGGCCGGCAGCCGGCCGAGGT
>JAQGKH010000223.1 GCA_028290225.1 Devosia sp.
TTTCGCGGGTGTCATCCTCGACCACGGAAAAATCGAAGGGCACCCGTGCTTCCAAAGGAAAGCGATGCAGCACGCTTTCGCAAAAGGCGTGGATGGTGTTAATCCGCAGCCCACCGGGCGTTTCGAGCGCCCGAGCAAACAAGGTGCGGGCGCGCTCGCGCATGGCCGGCTTGTAGCTGGCGCCTTCCAGCTCACGCAGCTCGTGATCCAGCGCCGCTACGTCCATTGTCGCCCAGCGCGCCAGTTCCCGCGCCACGCGCCGGCGCATCTCAGCGGCGGCCGCCTTGGTGTAGGTCAGGCACAGAATGGCTTGCGGATCCACGCCCGCCAGCAGCAAACGCAGCACGCGACGGGTGAGCACAAAGGTCTTGCCCGAGCCAGCATTGGCCGACACCCAGATCGATAATCCCGGATCGGCGGCCTGCGCCTGGTTGGCGCGGGTGTTGAAAGGAACCTGAAGTTCGCCGCGATCGCTCACCCCTCGCCCTCCGTGCCGTCCATTGCACTCCACTCGGCAACCCGGGCCAGGTGATCATAGGGGCCGGCAAAGCGCTGACCGGGCAAAGGCAGGAGGCGCGATGGCATGGGCGTTTGGCGCAACAGGAAATATTCCAGATGCGCCTGGGCGCGGCGGCCCAGTTCGTCGGCGGCCGACATAAGGTCATGCCCTTCCGCGGGCACGAAGGGCTTGGGGGTAAAGGCATCGGGGCCGAGCCCGACCTTCACATAGGTCAGCGCAGCCGTATCGGCCGGACGAACCCCTTGCAGCGCTCCGGCACGCGCCATTTGTGCTTCGAGCAGGAGTTGGGGCACCTCGAAGGCCTGCATGGCGGATTTGTTGGGCGGCGTGCCGGTCTTGAAGTCGATGATTTCCAGCAGGCCATCAAGCCGTTCATCCACGCGGTCGGCCCGACCGGTGATGCGAATGGGCTCCTTGAGCTGCAACATCCACTCACCATCGATCTCGGCATGCCGCTGGCGGATGTCGGCATTCCGCTCACGCTCCCAATCGAGGAACTGCCGGGCCGCAGTATCAAAGCGACGCAGCCAGATATCGCGGCGCTCGGCAATGGAGTCGAGCCCGGCAAATTTCTCGCGCGCAATATCGTTCAAAACAGCGATGGCATCGGGAGCGGTGACATCGTGCCCGTCGATGACAAATTGGGCGAAGATATCGTGGATTATGGTGCCCCGCTCCCGGGCATCGGGCGGGCTGCCCAGCGCATCCATTGGGCGCAGGCCGAGCACATGCTTGGCATACAAGTCATAGGGCGAGCGCATCAGCGTCTCAACTTCGGTCACCGAAAGCTTGCGGGGCCGCAGATCGACTGACGGATTGGGCGCTGGGCGCATGGCCGGCACCACCGCCGGCACGGCATCCAGCGCTCGCGCCTGCGCGCACCAGCTGGCACCACTGGCCCGCAACTGCCGCGCGCAAGCTTCTCCGGCAAAGGCTTCTAGCCGCTGCACCAGGCGCGAGGGGATCGCAGGACTGGTGCCGATACGCTCGGAAAAGGCGAGCAGCACTTCCCGGTTGCCAAGGCCTTGGGCAAAATCATGGGCGGCAAGCCCGTGGCGCCGCTCGGGCGGCTCAAGGCCCGCCGCCAGTCGCATGCCGCGGCTGAGCCAAGGGCCGGGATCGGCCGGCTCGGGCCATTTGTCTTCATTAAGAGCGGCAAGGATCAACAGGTCAGGGCTTTGCAGGCGCGCTTCGAGCTGGCCCCAGATGGCGATGTCGGTGCGCCGCGTTTCGAGCGTGCGCACCTGAAAGCCGGTCATCAGCGCCCGCAGCACGGCATCAAGATCATTGGGTGCAAACGGCAGGCCCCGTTCGCCATGCCCGTCCAGCTCATTGGCCCACGCCTCCAGCTCACGCCGACCGGGAATATCGGCGCCGTCGGCAACGGCGACAAAGGCGGCGAGCAGGGCTGAAGCGAGGCCTGCCGCCGTTGTCTGCGGCATTTCATGCAAGGTCACCAAGGGCGCCAGTGCGGCTTCCACCCAATCAAGCAGATCGGCGAGTGCGGCGCCATTCTCCGGATTTAACCGGAGCGCTGGATGAGCAGTGGTGCCATCGAGATTGGCGGCGAGCAGCGAACGGATGCCGGCCAGACCGGGACTGGACCGCTGCCCGCGCAAGAGGCCCAGTTCCAGCAGATCGGCGAGGCGGGCAATCTCGGCCCTCGGCCGGCCAAACAGGGCTGCCCGGTTGCGCAGCAGCGCCATCAGGTCAAGCGCGGCGCAGCCCCCACCGACAAGAGCCAGAATCTCGCGCACCAGCCGACCAGCGGCGGATTGGTAGAGCGGCGCACCGGCGGCGTCATCGACCCGAATGTCCCAGCGCCCCAGTTCGGCGGCGATGCGACGCGCGAGGTTTCGGTCGGGCGTAACGATCCCAACGGTTTTGCCCTCCACCAGCGCCTGGCGGGCTGCCAGGGCCACGGCGCGCGCTTCCTCGTCCTGGGTGCGAGCAGCCAGGATGCTCATGCCGGCGGTGGCCGATGCCAGCGCTTCGGGGCTGAGCCGCTGCTCAAACCAGACGGCGGTTTGCGGCGTGGGGGCAAGCGCCCGGCGAACCAGGTCGGTGCGGGGAGAAGGCCTGTCGGCCACTTCAATCACATCGCCCACACCGGCCCCCAAGCCGCGCAGCAGCTTGCTCAACCCATATTGGGGATGACCATGCGGGTTGTTGGCGTCACCCAGGAGAGCTGAATGATCGGCTTGCGTCATGGTGGTGTCAAAACCTGGCAGCACCAAAGCACCGCGCGGCAGGCGCTGGATGGCCGCCAGCAGACGCGCCGTTGCCGGAATGGAGCCAGTGGAGCCAGCCGCGATCACCGGGCGATCCCCATACAGCAGCGGCGCAGCAGCGGCTTGCCGGTCCAGCCGCATGGTGCGGAGCGCTGCTGAATCCCGGCGGCCGTGTTTGTCCAGGTGCTCGGGCCAGAACCGGAGCGCAATTTCCAGAAACCGCAAGGTTTGCTGCCAATAGGCGCCCAAATTGCTTTCCACCTGATCGACAATGGCGCGCAGGTCGCCGGCGGTTCGCTCCTCGGTGGTCAGATCATCGATCAACTCGCCCAGCGACTCGGCCATGGACAGGATTTCGCCGGCCGTTGGCGGGGTGGAGAAGGCCTGCTTTCCCTGCTCGGTTGCCGCCCAGGCGCCCACAAGGCGTGACAGTACCAGGCGCCGCTCCAGCCCGGATGCCGCAGGTGGTAGAACTGGCGCGTCGAAGGGCGGCAGGAATGGCTCCTCATCCTCAACTTCGCCGCCAAAGGTGCGGATATCGGGGAGAAAGCCGCCGCCGCGCTGGCGGAAGGCCTCGGCCAAGGCCAGCCGCGCGCGCTGGGTGGGCAGAATCACCGTCACATCGGTCAGCCAGAACGCCTGGCTGCGATCCCAACCGCCCAGGAGAGTGCCGTCCAGAATGCGATCGGCCAGGGTGGGCAGAAACGGGGAATGCGGCGCAACAGAAAAGATGCTCACGACAGGTGTTGCTCCGCCGCAGCGAGTGCCTGGGGATCCCCGACATGGAACCAGGGCGCGTCCAGCGCCACGCCATAAAGGGTTTCGCGCTCCATGGCCCGGTCGAACAACACAGTCAGGGAGAATGGAGCATCGGGCGTATCGGCGAACAAGGCCTTGCCCAACAGCGCCACGCCGCCATAAATCACCGGCGCGCCATAGTCGGGGGTGATCCGCCCGAACGGATCCAAACAGAAATCATGGCTGCGCCCGAACCCAGTGGCCAGCCGCGGATGCACGCAGAGCAGGACGATCTCTGCATCACCCTTGTTGCTGAGCTCCAGCATGCGCGCGAGCGGCGCGTCTGCCCCCGGGAGCCAGAAGGCATCGGTGTTCATCACGAGGAATGGATCGGAGTGGAGCATGGGCAGCGCCGCCTTGACCCCGCCTCCGGTGCCCAGCAATGTTTCCTCGCGCGAGACCTTGAGCAGGCCGCCAAAATGGGCCAGCACCTGATCCGCCCGGTAATGGGCGTTCGCCACGAAGCGCTTGGCCCCTTCGGCGCGCGCATTGCCCATGACCCGCTCGATCAGCGGCACGCCGCCAACAGGTATCAGCGGCTTGGGCATTGTAGCCGTGAGCGGACGCAGCCTGGTGCCTAGCCCGGCGGCCAGCAGCATGACATCTGGGAATCGATCCGTTGGGGTCATGCGGTGATATGATCGGCTGTACCCCCTGCTGTCCAGAGCCACGGGCCACCGCTGCGGTTGCCGC